>JBDNFV010000297.1:0-1263 GCA_041689635.1 Candidatus Nanopelagicales bacterium
GAGGGTGCCGTGCACACTTCACCCTGATTCAGGGCGAACATGTTGAAACCCTCAAGACACTTGTCGTAGAACGCATCATTTTGGTCAGCGATATCACGGAAGAACACATTGGGAGACTTACCGCCCAGTTCAAGAGTCACCGGAATAATGTTTTCCGACGCATACTGCATGATCAAGCGTCCGGTCGTGGTCTCACCGGTGAAGGCGATCTTCGCAACGCGACGAGAAGATGCAAGAGGCTTACCCGCTTCAACTCCGAAACCATTAACAATATTAATCACACCCGGTGGCAACAGGTCAGCAATGAGCTCCATGAGGAACAAAATCGAGACGGGAGTCTGTTCCGCTGGTTTGAGCACAACGCAGTTACCCGCGGCAAGTGCCGGTGCAAGCTTCCAAACTGCCATCAAAATTGGGAAGTTCCAGGGGATGATCTGACCGACGACTCCCAATGGTTCATGGAAGTGATAGGCCACCGTGTCATTATCAATCTCGCCGATCGATCCTTCTTGAGCGCGAATTGCACCGGCAAAGTAACGGAAGTGATCGACTGCAAGTGGAAGGTCAGCGGCCAACGATTCGCGAACTGGCTTTCCGTTGTCCCACGTTTCAGCGACGCCAATCATTTCAATGTTTTCTTCTATGCGATCCGCGATTCTGTTCAAAATAAGTGCACGCGCAGCAACGGCGGTCTCGCCCCAAGCTTTTGCTGCGGCATGTGCGGCATCGAGCGCTTTTTCAATATCTTCAGCGGTGCCACGAGCCACTTCACAAAAAACTCGACCCGTTACCGGTGTGACGTTTTCAAAATATTGACCTTTGACGGGAGCGACATACTCGCCACCAATCCAATGGTCGTATCGCGGCTTGAATTCAACGATGCTTCCTGCCTGTCCAGGTTGAGCATATACAGTCATGATTTCCCTCTCATGTCGACAATTTTGTCGACCCCTAGGACTCGAGGTTAGAACGGGAAAGGCTCATCTGAAATGGAAATATGGTGCTACCTAGCCTTATGCACCCCGATTGGATAGGTAGATACCTAGACAGATGGCTAGGTAGACAGTTAGTATTTTCTATGGCTCCCAACATCAGACCAGAGGTGTCACTCGGTCGCCGTTCGCCCATGGCAACCACGCGAATTGTGGTCGCTGATCGCAATGTCATCACACGAGTCGGCATTAGATCGATTCTGGAACGCAATGCCGGGATGGCCGTTGTGGCCGAGGCAACAACGTACGACTCGGTAATTGATGCCGTTGA
>JBDNFV010000298.1:0-2340 GCA_041689635.1 Candidatus Nanopelagicales bacterium
ATTGTCATCAATAATTATCTTCGCTCCGCTGGTTTGTTGGCTGATGCATCCCGAAACCTCGAGCGGTATCTCGTCACCGGCGCTTCACTCAATTTTCAACAGATCGCGGCCAACGTCAACCGGTCGGTGATGCTCGCCACCGCACTGTCTCCCGTGATCGGGTACGAACGGGCAGCGGCTATTGCCCACCACGCGATGGAGCATGACCTGCCGTTGCGAGAAGCCGCACTCGAACTTGGCGTTGAAGCCGAGAAGTTTGATGCCATCATGCTGCCGTGGACCGCGGCCGGCGATGCTGGAAGCGATAGCTGACGAGCGCAGCTCGGCCTGAATCACTGCGGATCCTCGCGCGGTTGTCTGCGGCGGAGCACCTAAAGGAGCGATGTTGAGTTGGTTGGACCCTATGTGTCGGTCCACGCAAGCTGTTCTGCTGTTTGGTTCTAAATGTGCCGGACATTCCGGAGCGATTGATTAGAAAGTAGTATAAACTTCAAATGTGACTAGCATAGGGAGTACTTTTCTAATCAATGGCCTGCTTCGGGAGGTTTCCCACGAGCAGCCGTTGGACCTAGCCACGCTTGCGGAAAATGGTATATCCCCGGCCTTGGCTGCCCATTATGCGCGTACGGGGTGGCTTGAGCGTTTGGCCAAGGGCGTCTACTGCGTGGCTGGTGCGCGACTAGACCGAGACCAATGCCTGCACTTCCTGCAACGGGATATCGAGCACTTGCACGTCGGGGGCCGGACCGCCTTGGCGTGGCAGGGGGTGCGGCAGTACGTCGAGGCTCGTGAACGACTGACCATGTGGGGCTCATCTCGCAAGGGCTTGCCCGCGTGGTTCACCGATCGGTTCCCGGCAAGCCTGACGTCTCTTGCATTATTCAACGATGCAACCCGCGATCGAGGAATATTCACCCCGCCTGCCGTGAGCGACGGGGTCCGGGTGTCGTCCCGCGAGCGCGCATTGCTCGAGCTTCTGCGGGAGGTTCGCACGAGCCTGCAACTGCACGAAACACGTGAACTGTTCTTAGCCACACTCGGGTTGCGCGTGCCAGTTGCTGGCGAGCTACTCACGGGGTGCACCAGCGTCAAGACAGTCCGGCTGTTCCTGCAGTGGGCCAGTGAGTCCGGCAACATTGATGTCGACGCGCTGCGTACTAATTACGAATTGCCAACGGGAAGCGCTTCACGGTGGATCGGAACGCTCGCCGACGGAACAAAGTTGGTGCTTCCAGCATGATCGATCGAGCCTTTGTAGAATCTACGACGCTTTTACTGCGGACTGTTCCGCGGGTGTTCGCCACGGGTCGGCTGGCGCTCAAAGGTGGAACGGCTATCAACCTTTACCTTGACGATGCACCTCGACTGTCAGTAGACCTGGACCTGGTCTTCCTTCCGATCGGGTTAACACGCAAGGACGCACTGACCGCGATCAACGAAGAAATGCGCCGCATCGCCGCGGCCGTGACATTGGACGGTCTTTCAGCGCGTTTTGCAATCGCCTCGGAAGTAGGTGAGACCGGGCTTCAGGTTACCGACGGCACCGCTTTGGTGAAGGTCGAGACCAACACCGTGTTTCGTGGAACGCTCATGCCGCCCGTGACACGATCGTTGTCATTGGGGGCGCTGGAGTGGCTCGGATTTGATGCTCCGGCTCCTGTGGTTGATCGCTCTGAGATTTTCGCCGGCAAGTTCTTGGCCGCCCTCGACCGTCAGCATCCGCGAGACCTCTTCGATGTTTGGCGCCTCTACGAGCGCGAGGCGATCGATCCGGCCATGCTCTCCGCGTTCGTCGTTTACCTCTGCGGACACAATCGCCCTCCGCATGAGCTTCTCGACAGTCCCGACCGAGTTCTCGATCAGGATTACGAGCGGGCACTCGTTGGGATGATCCGCGGAGAGGTCCCGACACTGTCCCAGTTGCGGGACGTACGCACCCGACTACGACACGACATCCTCACCGGTCTGTCAGGATCGGATCGTGTCTTCCTTGCCGGTTTCTTTTCGTGCGCACCTAACTGGGCCCTCCTGGCGTACCCACATGCGCGTGAACTACCCGCGCTCGCGTGGAAGCAGCGCAACCTTGAAGTCTTTCGGAGTAAACGGCCCAACGAATTCGCACGCCATTACAACGAACTTCTTGCTCTCTTGGCCTAGGTCGATGGCCTGCCAGCCCCGCTGACAATCGAAATTCCTGGGCATCGGGTTCAAATCTGTGAAACGGCTCGTTTTTCTTGTATTGGGTCATCGCTTACGGGGCAGCCTTTTCACGCTGCGACGATGTCGCGCGAGTGACGCAGGGACATAACTCCTTGGCGGTTAGCCCTGCTGGCGGAGCCA
>JBDNFV010000299.1:0-2188 GCA_041689635.1 Candidatus Nanopelagicales bacterium
GTTGAAGCCGGTATGGATGTCGCTCGGCTGAACTTGTCCCACGGGGATTATGCAGATCACGCAGCCGCTTACAACTGGGTTCGGGAAGCATCCGATGCGTCCGGGCGCAGTGTGGCGATCTTGGTAGACCTACAAGGTCCGAAAATTAGGCTTGGACGGTTTGCCTCCGGCCCGGTTGAGTTAATCGTCGGGGAAGAATTTATCGTGACCACTGAAGAGTGCCCGGGTGATGCACATATGGTTTCGACAACTTTTACCGGCCTTCCCGGTGACGTGAATCCGGGTGACCGCGTTCTCGTCGACGACGGTCGAATTGAATTGCAAGTGACCAAGGTTGTCGGACCGCGGGTACACACGATCGTGATCGACGGTGGGATGGTTTCCAACAACAAGGGTTTCAATCTGCCAGGTGTAGCCGTCAGCGTCCCGGCGCTATCGGAAAAAGATCGCGAGGATTTGCGTTGGGGTTTGCGCATCGGTGCGGATCTCATTGCATTATCTTTCGTTCGTTCCTCTGCAGACATTCATGACGTTCATGCGATCATGGATGAGGAAGGCATCCGAGTTCCAGTCTTGGCAAAAGTGGAAAAGCCGCAGGCCGTTGACAACATCGAAGACATTATCGCCGCATTTGACGGGGTAATGGTCGCGCGCGGAGATCTCGGCGTCGAACTCCCGCTCGAGATGGTTCCACTCGTGCAAAAAAGGGCAATTCAAATGTGTCGTGAGGCTGGAAAGCCAGTAATCGTGGCAACTCAAATGCTTGATTCGATGATCACCGAAAGCCGGCCAACCCGGGCTGAAGTCAGTGACGTAGCAAATGCCGTTCTCGACGGTGCCGATGCACTCATGCTTTCTGGTGAAACGAGCGTTGGAGCGCGCCCCGCGCACGTGGTGGAAACGATGGCGACCATTATGGAGCACTTAGAAGAAGAGGCACTTGATCGAATCCCACCCCTAATGGATTCACCAACCGGCTCAACCGCTCGGGCGCTCACCCATGCTGCGGTCGACGTCGCGGTCGGGACGGGCTCCTCATATCTCATTGCGTTCACTGAAACCGGTCGATCCGCCCGATTGATTTCGCGCTGGCGAGCGCGTACGCCGCTGCTTGCCTTCACACCCAATCCCAGAGTTCGCAGTCAGTTGTCACTTACCTGGGGTGTTGAAACCTTTTTGGTGCCGCAAGTGAGCCACACCGATGACATGGTGGCTCAAGTTGATCGCGCTTTACTCGACATTGGTCGAGCGACGTCTGGGCAGCGAGTGGTGATTGTGGCGGGTGTGCCTCCTGGTGTCCCCGGGACAACCAATGGAATGCGCGTCCACAAAATCGGATCAGCGGGCCGCGGTGGCGGTGTTTAACCCATCCCCACCAATCGGGTAAGTTTGGGCCAGTACACCAAGTAAGTCACCAACCTTTAAGACCCGTTCAGTGAGGCGGGAAAGGACGAGTACATGACGAAGCCATTGAGCGCGGGGACGACACCTCACTCGGAAACCGGTAGTCGGGTAGTGGCCGACCCCGACGATATCTCGCGGGCCTTGCGCCGGCTTGCGCACCAAGTCGTTGAAAATGTGAAAGACGTTAGCAACGTGGTCATGATGGGTATTCCCACCCGCGGTGTTCCTCTGGCCGCGCGGTTGGCAAAAAATATCAGTGAGATCGAAGGGGTCAGCATCCCCGTTGGGTCCCTTGACGTAACCCTTTTTCGTGATGACCTACGAATGCGTCCGTCCAAGGCGTTAGAGCACACTCATATTCCGCCGGTCGGAATTAATGGAAAAATTGTTATCTTGGTTGACGACGTTCTCTTCTCCGGTCGTACCATTCGAGCAGCCCTTGATGCACTGAATGAATATGGGCGTCCGGCTGTCGTACAGCTGGCCGTTTTAGTTGATCGAGGACATAGGGAACTACCCATTCGAGCCGATTATGTGGGCAAAAACCTACCCACTTCCCTGAGTGAAAAAGTATTGGTGCAGATAAGTGAAATTGATTCAGTCGACCAAGTCGTCATTTTATCCGGCGAGGATTCAACGTGAAGCATCTTATTTCGGTGCAGGACTTACGTCGTGTTGATACTTTTCACATACTTGACACGGCCCTAGAACTTGACCGGGTCACTAATGGTGGCAACAAGTTGCTGCCAACATTGCGAGGTCGCACGGTTGTCAATCTTTTTTA
>JBDNFV010000300.1:0-3364 GCA_041689635.1 Candidatus Nanopelagicales bacterium
CGGGATGCCGGAGCACTTGCCCATATTGCACGAACTCTCTCGCCCACGGTCAGCTTGGCTAATAAGGCTGGGCCTTGGGCATATGCCGCCCATGCACTTTCATTCAGGGAATTCGACCCAGAATTTTTTGTGGCGGTACGGCCCTGCCCCGCTTTGGACTTGTTAGGAACGGCGGACCGCACCACATCCCAGAACATGCCCACGTATCTATCAGCAACCGCGTGCACCAAATCGAGTGTCTCCACGGTCAGCGCGGGGCCTACGGCTCGCTCAATGAAAGCCAACTTTGTGAATTCGGATACGGGTATCCGGTCGACGACAATCGCGTCGGCTAACTTGCCCGCGAAACGGACCCGGACCCGATCTCCAATGTGACACTGCGCCTCAAGGCTGGCCGGCACCAGATAGTCAAAGTCCCGATCAAGGTGGGAAACGGGAACATTGACTCGAACACGAGCCACTGGATTGACGTGAGCAGATTCGCAATTTTTCTGGCGAACCGTCGTCACTCGTTTGCGCGCGGTCGTAGGGTCCGCCAACAAAAAAAGCTGATCGGCTTGTTCCATCTGCGGCTATGTGATCACTCGAAGGGGGTCAGAAGCTATTTCGTTACGGCGGCTTTAAGCGCGTCTGCGCGATCCACTCGCTCCCAGGTGAATAGTCCGCCTTCTGCGAGTCGACCAAAGTGACCGTAGGCGGCCGTGGTCTGGTAGATCGGGCGCAAGAGCTCCAAGTCACGAATAATCGCGGCTGGACGAAGATCAAAAACGCTCAAGACGGCTTGCTGAATCCGCTCGTCGGGCACAATTCCGGTGCCGAATGTCTCAACGAAAACCCCTACCGGGTGGGCTCTACCAATCGCATAAGCGACCTGAACCTCACACCGGGTTGCCAGGCCGGCCGAAACCACATTCTTGGCAACCCAACGCATTGCGTAAGCCCCGGAGCGGTCAACCTTTGAGGGATCCTTCCCGGAAAAGGCACCACCGCCATGTCGCGCCATGCCACCGTAGGTGTCAACAATAATTTTCCGCCCGGTCAGCCCTGCATCACCCATTGGGCCGCCGACAACGAAATTTCCGGTTGGGTTTACTAGGAGTCGAACATGTGATGAGTCCAAATCTACGCTGGCCAAAATGGGGTCAACCACAAATCTCTTCACTTCAGGTGCGAGCTGACCGTCAAGGTCAATACCTTTGGCGTGCTGACTACTCACCACAATTGTTTCAATATGCAGCGGCTGGTCATTTTCGTTGTAAGCAATCGTTACCTGGGTCTTGCCGTCGGGCCGCAGGTAGTTCATTTCGCCGGACTTTCGAACGGCGGAGAGTTGCTGGGCAAGTTTGTGAGCGAGTGAGATGGGAAGTGGCATGAGTTCGTCTGTGTCGGTGCACGCGTAACCGAACATCAGGCCTTGGTCACCAGCGCCCTGACGGTCCAGCGGGTCAACACTGCCACCCTCGCGCTCTTCGATTGCGTCGTTGACACCTTGGGAGATATCTGGCGACTGTTGCCCGATGGACACTGAAATACCACATGAGCCACCGTCAAAACCTTTGTCCGAGCTGTCGTACCCAATGTTGAGCACGGTGTTGCGGACCAGACCCATGACGTCGGCGAAACCTTCGGTTGTGACTTCACCGACAACGTGTACCTGCCCGGTCGTGAGCATCGTCTCAACCGCCACCCGACTAGCCGGATCCTGCCGAAGGAGGTCATCAAGGATGGCGTCGCTGATCTGATCCGCCATCTTGTCTGGGTGACCTTCGGTGACCGACTCCGAAGTGAATAGACGATGAGCCACGTGACTCCCCTTTTCGCTTTTACTAGGTGAATTCGATGATTTTTGAATTCCTAATTCTGATGTGGGTGAACACTGGAGTCTAACGGCTCCAATAATTGGGCAATGCGATGAACCACGGCGTGGGCAATATGTAGTTTTGACCCCTGAATCGGTCCAATTGTGTTGTGGGCCTGCACAAACAGAACCTCGGTGTTATCTGATCCAAAAATTTCGCCACCGCTGACATTGTTGACAACGATTGCATCAGCGCCTTTGGCGGCAAGTTTTGCCAACGCGAGTGCGATCAGTTCCTCATGGTTTTGCGTTGTTTCGGCCGCAAATCCGAGGATAAAAGGGGTCGTTCCAGCACCTCTGTGTGCGCATATATCTGCCAGAATATCGGCTGTTTGCTCAAGTTGAAGATGTTGAACGCCGTGTGCTTTTTTAATCTTGGCGCTTGGTTGCACGGCCGGCCTAAAGTCAGCAACCGCCGCGGCCATAATGACACAATCAGGTTGGTCAGCCATGAGCCCGATCAGAGTTTTGTGCATGTCTTCACCACGCAAAGCCCGGATAATGGTGGCACCCGCGGGTGGCTCAATGTCCATGTGCCCGACCACGAGGGTGACCCGAGCACCCGCGGCCATTGCCGCCCTCGCCAAGGCAACACCCTGTTTGCCACTACTTCGGTTTCCGATGAACCGCACCGGATCCCAGTCTTCTTGGGTTCCGCCGGCACTAATCACGATGTGTCGACCCAACAGAACACCCGTATTTGCATTGAATTGCGCCTCTAGCGCGTCAAAAATTTGTTGCGGAGCGGGTAGCCTGCCGCTCCCGCTGTCTGATCCAGTCAGTGGTCCGGTGTCTGGATCAAGCACGATGTACCCGCGCTTGCGCAAGGTCGCCACATTGGTTCTGGTGGCCGGGTGTTCCCACATTTGCGTATGCATGGCCGGGGCGAGGACCACCGGGCAGATTGCGGTCAGCAAAATATTAGCGAGTAGGTCGCTTGCAATTCCGTGGGTAGCCCGCGCCATAAAGTCAGCGGTTGCCGGTGCGATCACAATGACGTCGGCTGCGAGTCCCTGGGCGACATGGGTGACGTTGCCGCCACCATCCCACAAACTTGTGAGAATCGGATTGCCCGAAAGAGCTTCAAAAGTTGGCAAGCCGACGAAACGCAGAGCGTTTGCGGTGGGCACAACGCTGACGTCATGACCCGCTTGGGTAAGCAGGCGCAGGAGTTCTACGGATTTGTATGCAGCAATTCCACCGCACACGCCCAGGATTACCCGAGGCAAGTTAGTCCTTCTCAACCTCGACGCTTGCGGCGGTGAGGCCGTTGTCGGTGCCACCGGATGCAATCTGTGATTCAGGGAATGTGCGCGCAGAGGTCAAAAGACCAGCGTCGATCTCGCGAAGTGAGATCGAAAGCGGCTTCTCCTGTGCGTGGGTCTCAACCAGCGGCCCGATGTATTCCAGGAGTCCTTCACCCAGTTGGGCGTAGTAGGCATTGATCTGGCGAGCACGCTTGGCGGCGTAACTCACTAAAGAGTACTTGGAGTCTGTCTTCGTCAA
>JBDNFV010000301.1:0-5314 GCA_041689635.1 Candidatus Nanopelagicales bacterium
AGTTGTACCGAACGCGGGGATTCATCTGCTGCAAAGGTCACTAGGTCCATCGTTGCTTCATTGCGTTCAACCAGTGCACGTGAGGTGACCATCTCGGAGACGTAAAGCCCGGCGCCTTCCTCACGGCATAACCGGCGAAACGCTCGATTGGTAATTCCTGCCATTGGGGCTAGGACAACGGGTGGGTCAACGACATAGGTTCCAATGGCGAGCTGGGCAGGCATTCGACAAGTTTCGCATGTCTGGTTTCACAATGATGAACGCGTACGGCACACTGCTATGTAACTGCCAACCTCGGCTCCCTGCACCTTTTATTCGTCAGGAGAAAAATGGTAAATCCGAGCGCCCAACCGGATCTCACTCAGGTAGTTTTGGCAGGAAAGAGACGTTGGGTTGCCCTCGTTTTCCTTTCGCTGGGTGTCGCCATGATTATTCTCGATGCCACGGTAGTAAACGTTGCAATCCCCACCATGGTCACCGACTTAGACTTGAGCACAAATGACGCCGAGTGGATTAACGCCGCTTACTCCCTGACATTTGCATCGTTGTTGATCTTTTTTGGTCGTCTCGCAGACCGTTTTGGTCGTAAATTGCTTTTCATTATTGGTGTCATCACTTTTGTCCTTGCCAGCGCATTGGTCGCCGCGTCGGATTCTTCAATAACCCTGATCGCCGCCCGTTCCCTACAGGGGGTTGGTGGGGCAATGATTTTGCCCGCCTCACTGTCAGTAATCAACGCCGTTTTTGTTGGTAAATCACGTGCTGTGGCATTTGCCGTCTGGGGTGGAACTATCGGTGGCATGGCGGCCCTTGGGCCACTGGTCGGCGGCTATCTCACCACCTACGCCTCCTGGCATTGGGCTTTCCTGATCAATGTTCCCATTGGAATTATCGTGATCATTGGTGTCATCGCGGTCGTTCCAGAAACCCGCGACATGTCTGCGCGTAAAGGCTTTGACATTCCCGGCACCTTGTTAATCACCCTTGGACTCGTTGGAATCGTCTTCGCCGTCATCGAAGGACAGCGTTACGGCTGGATCAGGCCAACCGCAGACTTCACCGTGGGCGGTCTGGCTTGGCCCTTTGCATCTATTTCCATCGTGTTGGTTTCAGGGATTCTGGGATTCATCGCTCTCGCCCTGATGGTCTTTGTTGAAAAGCGAAGGATTGCGGCAGACAAGGTCGTGATTCTTGACCTTCGACTGTTCCGGATTAAAAGTTTCGGTGCCGGTAACGGCGTCGCCCTTGTTGTCAGCCTTGGTGAGTTCGGTCTGCTCTTTGCTATTCCACTGTTCTTGCAGGCGACGCGCGGCTACGACGCACTGCAAACAGGTTTTATTCTGTTGGCACTTGCCCTCGGATCATTTGCTGCATCAGGTGCCGGTGCACCACTCTCCCAACGGCTTGGTCCGGTGCGCGTGCTACAGATAGGAATGGCGCTGGAGGTCATTGGGATCGTGGGACTCGGGATTATTATTTCCGAGACGGTTACCGGGTGGCAGATGGCTCCGTGGTTGTTCATCTATGGAGTAGGTGTTGGTTTTGCCACCGCGCAACTCACCGGGGTGATTCTCTCCGAAGTCCCCGTGGCCGAATCGGGCTCGGCGAGTGCTATTCAATCAACCTCGCGTCAAGTCGGCGCCGCCATTGGTACCGCACTCATTGGAACGACCCTGCTTATTGGCCTAGGATCCACGGCGGGGCACCTCGAGGATCGTGGGATCCCCGCAGCGCAGGCTCAACAGGTGAGTGACGCCGTGGCAAATAGTGCTGGCCAAGCGATTCCCTCACTTACCGCGGAGGCCAATGGTGACGTGCTGGTTGCCGGGGCCTCTGATGGGTTTGTCACGGCTATCAAGTCGGTCTCCCTTGTTGCCGGAATCTTCGTATTCCTTGGACTGCTCTTGAGCTTCCTACTTCCCAAAAACGCGGCGCGCATTGAATCCGAAGGTTACAAACCACCCCGCGAATGATCCAAGCGACACGCCGGCGGTGGCTAGACACCGCCAGAACCGAGTCCACCCCGACTCTCGTGTTACGGTAATGACATTCATTATCAATAAGGAGTCACATGAACCGCACCGAACTCATCACCGCCACTGCAGCGCACAGCGGGCTTCCCCTTGCCACGGTCGAGCACGTCTTGGGCAGCATCCAGGCCGCGATTATCGAATCCCTTGCAAACCAGGAAAAGGTCACCATTCCCGGATTCCTCACATTTGACGTCGTCGAACGTAGTGCACGAACTGGGCGAAACCCGCAGACCGGCGCACCCCTGGAGATTCCGGCACGCAAAGCCGTTCGCATCGCCGCCGGACAAGGACTCAAGCGTGCCGTTTCCGGCATTCACGTTTCCGGCAAATAGCGGTGAGCCACGAGCATCAGGGCCGGCAGGGCTCGACAGGCCTGGAGACAATCGATCAACGGGGCATTCCCACCAACGCGTGCGTCGTTTGCGGCGGCAACGTGATGGTGGTGAAAGTCGTCTTTGAAGACTACGAAATAGCGGGATACCTGTTGGACGCCGAATGCGCGGACTGTGGCAGCCTGCTGACGGCTCCGTGCCCCCTGGATCGACCCGAAGAGCACGTCGAAGACTGGAACAATTAGATCGGGAGGCGCTCACTCAACCAACCGGTGAGGGCGTCAATACCGATGCGTTCTTGCCCCATGGTGTCCCGGTCACGAATTGTCACCGCTTGATCTTCGAGGGAATCAAAGTCAACCGTGACGCAATACGGGGTACCAATTTCATCTTGTCTGCGGTAACGCCGACCAATTGCGCCCGCGTCATCGAATTCAACATTCCAGCGTTTGCGCAACTCTGCGGCAATTGCCAGCGCTTTGGGACCAAGGTCAGCATTACGCGAGAGTGGCAATACCGCCGCCTTCACGGGAGCGAGTCGTGGATCAAAACGCAAAACCGTCCGGGTATCAACCCCACCTTTTGCATTGGGTGCTTCATCTTCGTCGTAAGCGTCTAACAAAAACGCGAAGACAGCGCGGGTCAATCCGGCGGCGGGCTCAATAACGAAGGGTGTCCAGCGCTCACCAGACTCCTGATCAAAATAGCTCAGGTCAGTTCCGGAATGCTCGCTGTGGGTCTTAAGGTCAAAGTCGGTGCGGTTTGCAACGCCTTCCAGTTCAGCCCACTCATTTCCGGCGAAGGTAAATCGATATTCAATGTCAACGGTGCGCTTTGAATAGTGACTGAGTTTTTCCTTCGGGTGTTCAAAGCGGCGCATGTTCTCCGGGTTCATGCCCAGGTCCACGTACCAATTCCACCGTTGATCAAGCCAGTAGTCATGCCACTCTTCATCGGTTCCGGGCTTGACAAAGAATTCCATTTCCATTTGCTCAAACTCGCGAGTGCGGAAAATGAAATTGCCCGGCGTAATCTCGTTACGGAAACTCTTACCGGTTTGGCCAATGCCAAATGGCGGCTTTTTGCGGGCCGCCGTCATCACATTAAGAAAGTTGACAAAGATTCCTTGGGCAGTTTCTGGCCGAAGGTAGTGAACCGAACCGGCGTCTTCGACCACCCCGATAGAAGTTCTGAGCATCCCGTTGAAGTCGCGGGGCTCGGTGAACTGCCCTTTTGTTCCGCAATTAGCACAGTTAATGTCAGCAAGTCCGTTGACGGGTTCCTTGCCGTGCTTTTGTTCGTAAGCCTCGAGAAGTTGATCCGCCCGATAGCGCTTGTGGCAGTTTTTACATTCGGTAAGTGGATCAACAAATGCATTGACATGGCCCGATGCCTCCCAGACCTGTGACGCCAAAATGACCGATGAGTCAAGTCCAACCACGTCGTCGCGTTGGCGAACCACCGCTTGCCACCATTGCTTGCGAATGTTTTCTTTGAGCTCGACACCGTTGGGGCCGTAATCCCATGCGGAGCGACTCCCACCATAAATCTCTGAGGACGCAAAGACAAATCCACGGCGCTTGGCAAGGTTTACGACTGCGTCAACACGATCCATGCCAAGAGTCTAATGGCGGGCTTTATTGTCCCAAGGCCTTCGTTCGTTGATCAAGGAGCGCCTGAGCGCTGAGTGCGTCAATCACGTCAAAATCCGTGTAATGCCATCCGAGTGATCTTGCACCAAGGGGCGACTGGACCGACACAATATTGGTGAAAAGAAACTGCAATTGGTTTGCAGCGGTTCGAGGACAAACTGGTACGGCCAACACCAACTCAGCGACCTGCAAGGATCTAAGCCATTGACCGCAGATGGTTGCGGCGGTGCCTGTTTCCACACCGTCATCAACCAAGATCACCCGCTTCCCAGCAACCAGATTTTCATCAAAGGTGGACGTGAAATTGGCATCGAGAACCGCATTCTGTTCGGTTCGGGTTAATTGGATTCCAAAAAGTTCTCGAGGGCCCACCACGCTTTCCATGCCTAGTGCAACGGGAACACCGTTAGGCATGACGCAAGCAATCAGCGCATCGGTCATTAATTCTTCGTGTTCCGCACGCAAAAGAGATCCCAGTTCAATCCCAGCGTCAAATAAGTTTTCAAATTTAGCCCTCACCTCGGACACTTCCCCGGTCAAATGTTTGCGCATCCGCTGCCAGCGAACTGTTTCCACTTTCAACCGTATTGGATTTCGAATCACTAATAATCTCGACCGTCACCGAGTCCGTGGTGAATGTTGACAGGAACGGAATAATTTCACGTTTGACGTCGTAGCGACTCAGGAATTTTCGGTATGCTCCCACGTTTGCCCAACGGTGAATCAGGGTGAGGTCCTCGAGCGAGTCGGTCGATTGCCCCAGTTCACTCGACACGAAGCCCGGTGACTCGGCGCACAACATCGCCATGCGCTCGCAACCTTCGTCGAATTGATCTCTCACACCGGCTGGCACAACTAATTGCGCAACAACCGCAATAATATTTGGTTGAACGTTCATGAAATCTGGCAGGCTCACGACTCAACATTAACGCGGGCTAGAATTCGGCACGGCGTGGGATTTGTTCTCGGGTTGTTTCACGCAGGAGCGCTGGAAAGGACAAGTCGTGGCCAAAGATAAGAAGGAACCCAAAGGTATCGGCGGTGTTCGTGGCCCACGTGGGCCCCAATTCCAGCCCGACAAAGCTCAGCCCCGCGCGCCTCGCGTGCCGAAGGCGCCCACATATTCTGCAAGTCCACGCCGCGCCGCCTTTGAACGAAAGAGTTTCCCGGTGTTGGCAAAAGTGACCGCCGCCCCTCGCTGGCTGCTTGTGGTGGGACTGGGCTCTTCCCTACTTCTGGGCTTAGTTCTCACCGACGCATTTGCCTGGTTGGGCGCAGTATTCCTGTTTATTGTTAC
>JBDNFV010000302.1:0-1589 GCA_041689635.1 Candidatus Nanopelagicales bacterium
CCCGATGGTTGGAATTGGGGCGGGCTGCACACACTGACACTCACCAACCAAACTTTGGGGACGAGTGGAATTGGTCCCGTTGAGCGGATCTTCAATCGGGGACCGATTGAAGTTTCCGGTGGCGACTCGATTGTTAACGCAACCGGATGGACACCCTCAGATGGCTATGAAGTGAGCTGGGTCCCCAGCATGCGACAAGTGATTGACCTCGCCGATTTTGACAACTCAACCTGGGTGAATTTAACCGGCAATAGCGGCCACGCATACAACTCAAATTACTCAAATCAGATTGACGCTTGGCGTGATGGCGCTCAATTCGATTGGGCTTTTAGCAGCGAGGCAGTACAAAAAGCAACCGTGGACACGTTAACTTTGAAACCCGTGACAAATTAGTCGGGTGTGTTAAACCAGCGCACCGTTGATTCGGTAACACTGACATCAACCGGGATATCATGCTCCTCGGTGGGAACCTCCGGCAGAAATTCAGATTCGTACGTCACCCCGACAAGAAGTGGTGAATGCTCGAGACCGGCAAGCTGCGTTAACGCCCGATCGTAGAAACCCTTGCCTTGTCCGAGTCGAAAGCCACGTGGATCAATGGCCTGCGCGGGAACAATAATCGCCGCGCACATCGGTAGTGCCTGAGCGCTGGTGAGTGCCCCACCCAGTGCAAGTGGATCAGGCTCGAGAGTACCAAATGAATTGCGCGCCCAAGAGTCTTCATCTCCATCCGGTGCCCATAGTAAATCGTCTCCGCTGACAATCGGAATGAGTACTCGACAACCCAATTCACGCAATTGTGAACGCAAGGCGTTTACCGCGGGTTCAAACGGCATCGCGACATAAGCAGCAACAACACTCTCCGGTGTAACCGGGAGCATCGCGAGTAGATCGCAAATGTGACGGGAAATATCCGAGTCGAGTTCGGCTCCGGCGCCCAAATCGCGAAGTTTTCGGGCAGCTCGAACCTGTGAACGCATCGCCAACTTGTCCGTGCCCCGATCCACATCCACGCCCCAATGTTCCCCCACCGCAGGGTTGACGTCGTGGGCGCCCTGACCGATCTGTGACGAGGACCCTCGTATGCGCGCATATGTACGTGTCGCGTTGGCGTAGGGTCGCCCCATGACTTTTGAGGGAGTACGTAAAGCGGTGATTCCTGCTGCAGGTTTAGGAACCAGGTTCCTGCCGGCGACCAAGGCCACCCCCAAAGAGATGCTGCCGGTCGTGGACAAACCGGCGATTCAATACGTAGTGGAGGAAGCTGTCGCGGCAGGCCTTGAAGACATTCTTTTTGTTACCGGTCGGAGTAAGCGTCCACTCGAAGACCATTTTGATCGAAACTACGAACTGGAGCAGGTCCTAGAAAGCAAGGGTGACGCACAGCGGTTGCATCTTGTTCGCGAGGCCACCGATCTCGCTCGGATTCATTATGTTCGCCAAGGTGATCCACTCGGGTTGGGCCACGCGGTTCTCGTAGCTCAACAACATGTGGGCGATGAACCATTCGCAGTGTTATTGGGTGACGACCTCATCGATGCCCGGGATCCAATCCTGGACCGTATGATCACAATCAGGAACGATTTCGG
>JBDNFV010000303.1:0-1694 GCA_041689635.1 Candidatus Nanopelagicales bacterium
GCAACCACCCAATAGGGGACGTCGTCATGGCCGGCGTTATGAATGATTTTGTCGTCGATGTCGGTGACATTGCGCACGAATGTCACGTCGTAATCCTGGGCGGTAAGCCAACGTCGGACCACGTCGAATGCCACCCCACTGCGAATATGGCCAACGTGTGGCGGCGCCTGAACTGTCGCGCCACACAGATATATCCCGACTTTGCCGCTCTCTAGGGGGATAAAGTCCCGCACGGTACGCGTTGAGGTGTCGTAAATCTGTAAAGTCACTGTGCGAACATTACTAGTGAGTCGACTTTGGCTTGAAAACGCTTATTTTCCCATGACACTGGCGATTGCAATTGCGGCGATTCCCTCACCGCGACCGGTGAGTCCAAGGCCATCTGTTGTGGTCCCCGATACTCGAACCGGTGCACCGATTGCTGCGCTGAGCACGTCTTGGGCCTCCTGCCTGCGGGCGCCCACTTTTGGTGAGTTGCCAATTACTTGAACGGAGGCGTTGATGATTGTGAATCCTTCTTGGCGAATGAGTTGGGCGGTATGGGAGAGCAGGCTGACACCCGAAGCGTCTGCCCATTCCGGGTCGCCGGTACCAAACACCGTGCCGAGATCACCGAGACCGGCAGCGGAAAGCAATGCGTCACAGATTGCGTGGGACACAACGTCGGCATCGGAGTGACCCTCGAGTCCAGGTTCACCCGGCCACAACAATCCGGCGAGCCAGAGAGGTCGACCCAGAGCGAATGCGTGCACATCGGTTCCGATCCCGACGAACGGGGAGGGTGCACGTGGTTGATTAGGTGGTGACACCGCTTGCCCTTCTTTTGGCAATGATCGTTTCAGCGATAGCCAGATCAAATGGTCGAGTGATTTTCATTGCCTCAACGTGGCCTTCAATTACTTTCACCGTAATTCCCATTGCTTCAACGAGTCCGGCGTCGTCGGTGAAGATTCCTTGGGATTCCTCTAATTGCGCGTGGGCCCGCTGCAGTAGTTCTCGATCAAATCCTTGCGGGGTTTGAATCGCTCGCAGTGAACTGCGATCGATCGTTGCTACAACATCACCATCCGCATCTACTTCCTTGATGGTGTCGGTGACAGCGAGTCCTGGCACAACCGCAGGATTTCCTGCCCGCACGGAGGCCACGACGGCGCTCACTAATTCAACGGGGACCAGTGGTCGGGCTGCGTCATGGACGAGCACAACATCAACATCCGGTGGCAATGCAATCAATGCCCGGGCAACCGATTCTTGTCGGGTGTCACCACCTGCAACAACCGTCACTTTGTTAGAAAAACTTTGTTGGGACAACAGAAGGGAGACTGATTCGACATCACTGGGGGGCGCCGCGACCACCACCAGGTCAATACTTCGCGCGGACGCTAAGGCGCTGACCGCATAGATGAGAATTGGGACGCCAGATATTTCTCGTAGAGCTTTCGGCTCCCCAGGGCCTAGCCGTTCGCCACGACCAGCTGCCGGGACAAGTGCCGCGGTGCGATTCACTGTCCCAACTTTCTTAGGAAGCTAGGACCTCATCGAGTATTTCCTCGGCCTTTACTTCGTTGGTCTTCTCAGCCAACGCTAGTTCACTCACCAGGATCTGGCGGGCTTTCGCCAACATGCGCTTTTCACCTGCGGAAAGGCCACGATCCTGCTCACGGCGCCACAGGTCACGGACAACCTCGGCCACC
>JBDNFV010000304.1:0-17711 GCA_041689635.1 Candidatus Nanopelagicales bacterium
CGAGTGTCTCCCTCATTAGTCGAGTTCTCCCTCATTAGTCGAGTACGGCGCCCAGCGATGCTGAACCAACTAATTTGGCGTATTTTGCAAGTACTCCGCGGGTGTACCGGTTGGGGAGTGGTACAAATGTCGCGCGTCGTCGCTCTAGTTCGGCCGGGTCAACGTGTAGGTCCAAAGTGAGGGCTACGAGGTCGATCGAGATCAAATCCCCCTCAACCACCAACGCAATCGGCCCGCCGTCGACTGTTTCGGGAGAGACGTGGCCCACGCAGAGTCCGGTGGTGCCCCCCGAGAATCGGCCATCGGTGATCAGGAGAACCTCTTTGCCGAGCCCGGCGCCCTTGATCGCAGCCGTGATCATCAGCATCTCGCGCATACCGGGTCCACCTTTTGGTCCTTCATAACGAATGACGACGACGTCCCCTGCTTGAATCGTGCCATCTTCCAAGGCGGCCATCGCAAACTGTTCTTTCTCAAAAACCCGAGCCTTGCCCTCGAACCGCTCGACCGGCACCCCCGCGCTTTTGACAACAGCGCCTTCAGGGGCCAACGATCCACCCAGGATCTTGATTCCACCGGTTGTCGCGATCGCGTTTTTTGACGCGTACAAAACATCTCCGTCGGGATCCGGTGGATTGATATCTCGCAAATTTTCGGCCATGGTCTTACCTGTCACGGTGAGAGCATCACCGTGAATCAAGCCGGCATCAAGGAGCGTTCGCAAAACTACCGGCACACCACCCACTCGATCAACGTCGCTCATGACGTATCGGCCAAAAGGTTTTACGTCGGCGAGTAGCGGGACTTTGGAGCCGATGCGGTGGAAGTCCTCAAGGTGTAACTCAACTTCAGCCTCGTGCGCGATTGCCAAAAGATGCATAACCGCGTTGGTTGATCCACCAAAGGCCATCAAGACGGCGATCGCATTTTCCAGCGACTGACGAGTAATAATATCTCGCGTTGTTATCCCTTGGCGAATTAATTCAACGACGGCCTCACCCGATCGACGGGCAGAAACGTCGCGACGCCGGTCAACAGCGGGCGGAGCAGACGATCCCGGCAATGACATGCCCATGGCTTCTGCAGCACTTGCCATCGTGTTTGCGGTAAACATGCCGCCACAAGCACCTTCACCCGGACAAATGGCGCGTTCAATTCGATCAACGTCCTCGCGTGACATCAGGCCGCGAGCGCACGCTCCCACGGCTTCAAACGCGTCAATTATGGTGACATCTTTATCTGTGCCGTCGGAGAGTTTGACCCGTCCGGGCAAAATGGACCCGGCGTAAACGAAAACTGAGGCCACATCGAGTCGAGCAGATGCCATCAGCATTCCGGGGAGCGACTTATCACAGCCGGCGAAGGTGACCATGCCATCCATGCGCTCGGCTTGCATTACCGCCTCCACCGAGTCGGCAATGATTTCCCGGCTCACGAGCGAGAAGTGCATTCCCTCATGGCCCATGGAAATGCCATCGGAGACGGAAATGGTTCCAAATTGCATAGGGAAGCCACCAGCGGCGTGAACGCCTTCTTTTGCCGCTTGAGCAAGTCGTTCCAAGGAAAGATTACACGGGGTAATCTCGTTCCAACTCGACGCAATTCCGATTTGAGGCTTGTTAAAATCCTCGTCTCCCATACCGACCGCGCGCAGCATGCCGCGAGCTGGGGAGCGCTCAAGTCCATCGGTTACATCGGCGCTGCGTGGTTTCATATTTGCCATTCGGGATCCCTATTCCTTTATTCCAAGGTGCTCAAGTAAGAGAGTGCGCACTCTCGCCGCATCTGCTTGGCCGTGAGTTGCTTTCATGACCGCACCAACGATTGCTCCTGCGGCCGCAATTTTTCCACTGTGAATTTTTTCCGCAACATCAGGTGAATCGGCCAAGGCTGCTGTTATCGCAGCGATCAAGGAAGCGTCGTCGTTGACAACAATAAGTCCGCGCTGATGAACGATGTCGGCGACGGTTCCCTCCCCCTGAAGTAACCCTTCAAATACCGAGCGCGCCATTTTATCCGTCAGCTCACCCGCGGCGATCAAGTTTTCAATTTGGACAATGTCGTTGGGAGTAACGGTGAGTTCTTCCAGCTCGCAACTGCGCTCGTTGGCAACTCGCGTTAATTCACCCGTCCACCATTTACGGGCGGCCGCTGGTTGTACGCCGGCATCGATTGAAGCCACAATGAGTTCAAGTGCCCCGGCGTTAACCAGACTTTGCATGTCAAACTCGCTGACTCCCCAGTCACGTTGCAGTCGCGCCCGACGGACCGAAGGAATTTCCGGCAATGTAGCCCGTAATTCCTCAATCCACTCCTTGCTGGGTGCGATGGGAACAAGATCTGGCTCTGGGAAGTACCGGTAATCTTCGGCACCCTCCTTGGAGCGACCCGATGTCGTGTCCCCGGTCTCTTCGTTGAAATGCCGCGTCTCTTGGGTGATCCGATCACCTGCTCGGAGCCGATCTGCCTGTCGCAGCATTTCGGTGCGAACAGCACGTTCAACAGATCGAAGTGAGTTCACGTTCTTGGTCTCGGTTCGAGTTCCCCACTCCTCGCCCGGTCGACTCAGTGACACGTTGACATCGCAACGCAATGATCCTTCTTCCATGCGGACATCGGATACCCCGAGTGCCCGCATGAGATCGCGCAACTGCGCCACATAAGCCTTGGCAACATCAGGCGCCAAGTCACCTGTACCCAAAATCGGTTTCGTCACAACCTCAATCAAGGGAATTCCGGCGCGGTTGTAGTCGACCAATGAATGGGTTGCGCCATGAATGCGACCCGCACCACCGGCATGTAGCAATTTGCCCGTGTCCTCTTCCATGTGCACTCGTTCGATGTCGACCCGAAAAACCTGAGGTCCATTCGCCGTCGCAACGGTGACATCAAGGTACCCGTTGATACACAGGGGTTCGTCGTACTGGGAGATTTGATAATTCTTGGGCATGTCGGGGTAAAAGTAATTCTTCCGCGCAAATCGACACCAGGGGACGATTGAGCAGTTCAAAGCAAGACCCATTCGGATTGTTGACTCAACAGCGGCCCGGTTTACCACCGGCATACTTCCCGGCATTCCGAGGCAGACCGGACACACGTGGGTGTTCGGATCGCCACCAAATTGAGCCGAGCATGAACAAAACATTTTTGAATTGGTACCCAGTTCAATGTGGGTTTCGATCCCAATAATGGGATCAAATTCCGCGATGACTGACTCATATTGCGTTGTCACAGTGATGGCGCCTCCGAGATCAACAGCCCGCCCCAGCGGTCGACCAACGCACTTTCTAACGCTGAACCAACGCGATACAACAGTGTGTCAGCCATGGCGGGAGCGATGATCTGCAATCCAACGGGAAGCCCATCCTCTGGCGCGAGTCCAATCGGCAATGACATGGCACAATTACCCGCCAAATTCACCGGAATTGTGGCGATATCGTTGAGATACATGGAGAGTGGATCCTCGAGCTTCTCGCCAATTTTAAATGCAGTTGTCGGAGATGTAGGTGATACCAGAACGTCAACCGTGGCAAAAGCAGCCGCAAAGTCTCGATTGATCAGCGTTCGAATTCGTTGCGCCTGCCCGTAGTAGGCGTCGTAATACCCGCTCGACAGTGCGTACGTGCCCAACATGATTCGGCGTTTAACTTCGGCACCAAATCCTTTTTCGCGCGTTGCGCTCATGACCTGCTCTACCGAACGATCATTGCCATCATCAACGCGGATGCCAAAGCGCATACCGTCGAAGCGCGCAAGATTACTCGACGCCTCCGACGGCAAAATCAGATAGTAGGCGCCCAGTGCATAGTGAAAATGCGGGCAGGAAACTTCAACAATTTCGGCTCCGAGTTCGGTGAGAATATCGAGTGATTGGTTGAAGCGTTCCAAGACACCCGACTGAAAACCGTCCCCCTGCAGTTCCCTGATGACACCAATTTTCATCCCACGAACATCTGCATTGAGTGCCGCCGCCACAAAGTCTGGCACCGGCGCATTGATGGAGGTTGAGTCGCGCGGATCATGGCCGGCGATCACCGAGTGCAAAAGAGCAGTATCCATGACATCGCGGGCGCAGGGACCGGCTTGGTCGAGTGAGGAAGCCAATGCCACAATCCCGTACCTCGAAACTCCGCCGTAGGTGGGCTTGACGCCAACCGTTCCCGTGACCGCAGCCGGTTGACGAATTGAGCCACCCGTGTCGGTGCCAATTGCTAAAGGTGCTTCAAAACTTGCGATCGCGGCGGCGGATCCGCCACCGGAACCACCAGGAATCCGGTCCAAATCCCACGGATTGTGGGTTGGTCCGTAGCCACTGTGCTCGGTTGATGAACCCATGGCGAATTCATCCATATTGGTCTTACCCAAGGACACCACCCCTGCCGCCATCAATTTTTCCACGATCGTTGCGTTGTAGGGAGGACGCCAGCCTTCAAGGATGCGCGAACCGCACGTGGTGGGGACGCCCTTGGTGGCAACGAGATCCTTCAGGGCGATAGGAACACCAGCGAGTGGGCTCAAGAGCACACCCTGTGCCAGCTTGGCGTCAACCAAACGGGCTTGGGAAAGGGAAGCCTCCGCGTCAACGTGGAGAAATGCATGTATCCGACTATCAACCTGGGCTATTCGGTCTAGGTGTGCCCTGGTTACTTCCTCACTCGAGACCTCTTTTCGGGCAATCGCTGTGGCCAGGGTCGCAGCGCTCTGCCGGGTCAAATCCGAATCAAGACTCATGAAGGCTGATCTAAAATTCTGGGGACTCGGAAACGGTCCTCTTCAAAGGCCGGGGCATCATTGACAAAGTCTTCCAACCTGAGCCCGGGTAGGGCCACGTCTTCGCGATAAACATTTTCCATCGGAATCGGGTGAGATGTGGGCGCAATATCGTCGGTCGCCACTGTGCTAATCGATGCGATCGCGCCCAGGATCTGCTCAAGTTGCAACGTGTAATGCTCGACCTCGACCTCTGTGAGTTCTAGTCGGGCCAGCGTGCCTAGGTGCACGACCTGATCCCGATCGATTCCCTTTGCTGCCTTCTGCGTCATGGACCAAGTCTATTGAGTGTCAACGCTTCAGCGAAGTCACCTAAGAGCAGTGCGTGGAACCCCTCAATCCCGGTGGTTGGTACGCCAAGAATCTTTGCTTTTTCTGACTTGGAACCGGCCTTGGCACCGATCACCACCAGGTCGGTCTTGGTGGATACCGATCCCGCAACCGTTGCACCTAACGCCGCAATCGCGTTTTCCGCGCCATCGCGTGTGTAATCAGGAATAGAACCGGTGATCACAATCGTTTTCCCAGTTAACGGACCGTACTCACCGGATCCCGCTCGCGGGGAGTCAAAGAACCTAACCCCGGCAGTTCGCCAACGCGCAACGACATCACGGCGCCATGGGGTATCAAAGAATTCAATAACTTTTTCCGCAATCCGCTCCCCCACTCCGTCGACGGCGGATAACTCTTGCATCGAGGCTCTTTCAATTGCATCAAGTGAACCAAATGCTCGAGCTAGTTTTTTGGCGGCGGTAGGACCCACGTGTCGAATGCTTAGTGCGACTAAAAACCGCCACAAAGGCGCATCTTTGGCTTTCTGTAATTGTGAAAGCAATGTTTCCCCTGCTTTATTAACACTCGGCAATTCACTGTCTTTGTGCGCGTTTACGAAAAATTCACTGTTCGTCAGTGTTTCAGCGGTGAGATCAAAAAGGTCGGCTTCATTTGTGAGGACACCACTCACCAGTAGGGCCTGCGCGGCTTTTTCCCCGAGCCCCTCAATGTCGAGCGCACCGCGAGAACCGATGTGAAAAAGACGTTCCCGCAATTGTGCGGGACAACCCTGTGCATTTGGGCACCGAATGTCTTTGTCGCCTTCGCTTTCTGGCCCCAAAGCCGATCCACACTCCGGACACACTTTGGGCATGACGAATGCGACTTCGGTTCCGTTTCGATCTTGGATCACCGGGCCTAATACTTCAGGAATGATTTCGCCGGCCTTGCGCAGAAAAATCATGTCCCCAATCAGGACACCCTTTCGTTCTACTTCGCCTGGATTGTGTAGCGTCGCCATCGAGACAGTGGTTCCAGCGACCTGGACCGGCTCCATCACCGCATAAGGAGTGACTCGACCGGTACGACCGACACTGACTTCGATGTCTAGTAAACGTGTGCGAACAACTTCGGGGGGATACTTGTATGCCATCGCCCACCGGGGTGCTCGTGAAGTGAACCCCAGCGTCACTTGGTCCTCAAGGCCATTAACCTTCACCACAACACCATCAATGTCAAAACTGACTTCGGCTCGATGTTCATTGAAATAATCGATGAACCCCAAGACATCAACAAAGTTTTCGTGCACGCGGGCGTGAGTCGTTGTTGGTAAACCCCACTGTGCAAGCCGCTCGTACACCTCACTTTGACTCCGGACTTTGTCGAGAACCGTCGAGTCTTGGGCACCGAAACCGTGCACCGTGAACTGAAGGCCTGACAGCCGCGCTACCGCAGCGTTCAAATCTTGGGTTACTCTCGCCGCGCGTTGCGGACTCTTCGCTTCGTGAACTTCCCGTTCACGCTTGTCGATTCGCTGACGTAATGCGCCGGCAGCCGCGTTGCGCGGGTTTGCAAACAGCGGCTTACCCATTTTCACCTGCTCGCTGTTAATCGAATCAAAAGCAACACGCGGATAGAAGACTTCACCGCGCACTTCCAGCAGAGCGGGAATGGCCTCACCCGTCAGGGTCTTAGGTACCGAGGCAATACGTGCCGCATTGACCGTGACGTCTTCGCCAGTGGTTCCATCACCCCGGGTTGCCAGTGATTCAAGTTCGCCATTGCGATAGACAGCATCGACAGCAAGCCCGTCAATTTTGAGTTCACACAGATACACCGGTGCGTGATCAATCGCACCATTAACCCGTTCACACCACGCGCTGAGTTCCTCAGGGCTGAAGGAGTTGTCCAATGAATACATGGGTTCAAGGTGCACAACTGGGTCAAAAAGTTCCGAGCGTAGACCGCCCACCGATTGGCTGGGTGAATCCCCGGTAACCAAAATTGGATACGCACTTTCAAGGGCAATGAGTTCGACAAACAAGGTGTCGTACTCCGCGTCCGCGAGGGTCTGGCTATCCTGAAAAGAGTATTGAACCCGGGCGTGATTGATCTTCTCAACGAGTTCCTGCCACCGTTGGGTGTCACCTCTCGACGGCTTCCCACCAGGTGATGTCAGAGTCACGACGCGTCACTCACCTAATAGCCGATCCTCATCATTTAACAAATCTACAACTTCCCGCACGGCTGTGATGGCAGAGCGCGCCGCGGGCCAATCCCCAGAAACCGAACCGGGCTGCGGGACGACAATCAATGATCCCGCGCTCTCACTCAGAGAAAACCCGAGGCTGGTGATGCGACGGGCAATGTCCAGGGCGTTGTCTCGTACGGTGAACTGTGGCTTGAATGACCAATGGGTGATGCGTTTTTGGTCAATTAACTCTCCAAGGCGACTGCTGGCAGCCACGTCAAAATAGGTTGTGACGCCCGCGGTGATGAGGGGATCGATAAAGAGTTCGTTGTCGGCGCCCACGGCAATTCCAATTTCAGCCTGTGAATCTTGCGCGAGTGCAATCAGTGGTTCCCACAATTCAAGGATGCGGGCTCGGTCAATATTGACATAACTGTTCAATCCACTCGCCGTTGGAATTGTTCCAGCGCACGCGGCGGTTGCATGCGGCTCCTCCAGGACGATAGCAAATTGAGCATCCGGAAATATCCGTCGTACTGTTCCAAGGTGAGTGCGAACGGCCTCAACCAGGACCAAGGAGACGTCAGAGACCGCACCAAGATCACGAATAAGTTTTTCACCCGATGCACTTTCAACCTTCGCGCACCAACTGATGGGCCCGACAACCGAGCAGGTAAAAAGCTTGGCAAACCCCTGCGCGTGTTCTTCAATGGCATCACAATCCTGTCGCATAAAGTTGTGCGCCCGCTGCATGTCCATGCCGGGGGTACGCGAGATCTGCCAACCCGACGGGATAACACTTGTTGAAAAGTCACTACTTATTGCGCTGAGTAGGCCGGCCGTTCGCCCCACAGGATCCGCACCTGGCCCACGCCCTGGTAACAGTGGCAAAAATAGCGCCTCGGGAAACTCTCCAGCGGCAACCTGTGCGGCTTCTTGTGCTGACGTGCCCGGCAAAACCCCGAGGACTGACGCTCGGGCACTAGACACGGTTAACTTTCATGCAGAGAAGTGTGCTTGCCTACTCGATTGGTGCTGGCAACTGTTGCAGAACCCAAAACCTTGGTGCCGGAATATATGACAGCGGCTTGGCCTGGAGCCAATCCTCGAATTGATTCGGACAAATTGATCCACAATTCACCATCATGAACGTAAGCACGTGCCGGTACCGGCTCGGCGTGTGCACGAACCTGCGCACTAACGTCGACTGCGTCTGGCCCCAACGGAGCCCCCGCCCAGATCGGATTAATCGCCCGGATGAAGTCGACGTCAAGGAGCTCAGGTGCACCAACGATTACCGTCCCGCTTTCACGATCAATGTCAACAACGTAACGGGGTGCGCCGTCTTCGGCTGGCACGGTTAAATTCAACCCGCGGCGCTGACCGATTGTGACGGTGAAAGTCCCACTGTGTCGTCCAAGGACTTTACCCGTTGCGGCATCGGTGATATCCCCGGGCTGTTCCCCGAGTTTACGAACGAGGTATCCGGCGGTATCACCGTCAGGAATGAAACAAATATCGTGGCTGTCAGGCTTCTTTGCCGTAATGAGACCGCGCTCTTCGGCTTCTTGCCTGATGCGAACCTTCGTATCCCCGCCCAAGGGAAAAAGTGAGTGGGTGAGTTGCGCCTGCGTTAACACCCCGAGTACATAAGACTGATCTTTGAGCGGATCAATGGCACGATGCAGTTCAACTCCATCTGGTCCATGCTCGATCTGGGCGTAGTGACCGGTGGCAACCGCATCAAAGCCCAGGGCGAGAGCCCGATCAAGGACCGCACTGAACTTAATTTTTTCGTTGCAGCGCAAGCATGGGTTAGGTGTTCTGCCTTGCGCATACTCAGAGTGAAAGTTGTCCATGACGCTTTCGGCAAATGCGGTAGAAAAGTCCCAGACGTAAAATGGGATACCGAGTTTGTCGGCGACGCGCCTGGCATCGCGGGCATCGTCGAGGGTGCAGCAGCCACGACCTTTCCCATTGGAGTCCGTGCGGGAAAGAGCCAAATGAATCCCAACAACTTCGTGTCCTTGATCAATCATTCGCGCGGTGGCGACCGAGGAATCAACTCCACCACTCATGGCCGAAATCACCCGCAGCGCGCTCATGCGCTCACCGACCCTGCCCGTTGTGCCCGATCAACGACCCCGGGCAAAGCCTGGGCCAATTGATCAATGCCTTCTTTTGAACTATCTCGACCCAAACTAAATCGAAGGGACGCGCGTGCGGTTTTTTCGTCAACCCCCATCGATAACAGGACATGGCTGGGTTCGGGAATCCCAGCGGTACACGCTGAACCCGTTGAGCAATCAATACCGGCGGCGTCGAGGAGCATGAGGAGCGAGTCGCCCTCGCAACCGGGGAATGAGAAATGCGTGTTATTTGGCAAACGAGTTTCGCCGGGGGGAGGTCCGTTCAGGATCGCCTCTGGAACTGCACTCGTGATAGCCGAAATGAGGTATTCCTGCAATTCCCGCAGATTTTCTCCATGTTCATCAAGGACTGAAACGCAGTAACGAATCGCCGCGGCAAATGCCGCGATGGATGCCGGGTCAAAAGTTCCCGATCGAATTTCACGCTCTTGCCCGCCACCATGCTGCACCGGGGTGAACTTCACGGTGGGATCTACCAGGAGCGCGCCAACCCCAACCGGTCCACCAATTTTATGACTGCTGATCGTCACCGCAGCGGCATCAAGGGCCGATAAATTCATGGGTATCTGACCGAGAGCTTGAACAGCGTCGGTATGAAATGGAACATTAAATTTCTTACACAAGGCCGCGATCTCATGAATGGGCTGGATGGCTCCAATTTCATTATTCGCCCACATGATGGAAACGAGTGCCACATTTCCACGGTCCAATGCACTTTCAATTTCACCTAGACCGACCCGCCCCACCGCATCACCCGTGACGAACTCCACCATCGCGGCCTCATGTTGGACCAACCACAACACTGGATCGAGCACCGCGTGGTGCTCGATCGCACTCGTTACCAGGGTAAGGGGCCTTGTGCCCATTTGCGCGCAACGAGCCCAGTACAGACCTTTGATGGCGAGGTTGTCAGATTCGGTCCCTCCTCCGGTGAAAATTACCGCGGAGGGCCTAATCCCTAAATCTTCGGCGATCGACTCACGCGCTGACTCAACGACGCGGCGCGCCGCTCGTCCGGATGTGTGCAAACTCGATGCGTTTCCGACCTGTTCTGATACTTCAAGCCAGGCAGCACGAGCCTCTGGCAGCATCGAAGTGGTTGCCGCATGGTCTAGATAAACGCGTTGCACAGTCCCGAACACTACCTAACGTACTTTTTACCGCAATATCGGTTATTTGCGTCTGCCGATTTCCGCAGTGAGTTGAGGGACAACGGTGAACAAATCCCCCACGACTCCGTAGTCGGCCAACTCGAAGATGGGCGCCTCAGAATCCTTATTCACCACGATGACGACCTTCGAGGTCTGCATGCCAGCCCGATGCTGAATGGCACCCGAAATACCGTTTGCGATGTAGAGCGAAGGCGAAACGGTCTTGCCGGTCTGGCCCACCTGGAACTGGTGGGGATACCAACCGGCGTCGGTTGCAGCGCGTGATGCGCCAACCGCTGCATTGAGGCTGTCGGCAAGGGCTTCGATGACGCCGAATCCTTCCGCACCGCCCACTCCACGGCCACCACTGACAACCACATCGGCTTCTGCCAATTCAGGGCGCGCCCCTTTTTCCACCACACTTCGTTTGGTCACCGAGACCAATTTCGCTGAGTCAGTGATGCCAATTGAAATATTCTCGACTACGGCGCTCGCCGGGGACTCGGTGGCTGAAATTGAGTTTGGTCTCACGGTGATGATGGGAATGCCGTGGGTTACCTTCGAATGGACAATGGTGCTTCCGCCGAAAACGCTCTGCGTCACTGTTCCATCAGTTGCAATCTCCACCGCATCGGTGATGATCCCGCAGCCGGACTTGATGGCCGACCGTGCGGCAATCTCTTTTCCATCAGCGCTTGAAGCAACGAGAACCGCGGCAGGTTGAATGGAGTCAATCAGATGCGCCACAATTTCTGCACCAGGGACAACCGGGTGATCGCTGACGTCGGTGGAGTCGGCGATGAGGATCTTTGATGCACCGTAACTGCCTAAGGCCGCGATAGCAGCGTCACCGCAACCTGGCCCGAGCCACAGGACAACGGGCGTTCCCAGAGCGCGCGCAGCTGTTACTAACTCGAAGGTGACTTTCCGAATTTCTGATTCATGGTGCTCCGCTAGTACGAGTACTTCACTCATGTCGCTCTCCTTAAAAGTTTTCGTTGAATATTTTTAGATGAACTTGGAATTCGTGAGGTAGTCAGCTATCGAGGTTCCGCCGGAGCCTTCATCCGTGATCACAACACCCGCAGGCTTGGGTGGACGAGCCGCGAAATCTGCGACCGCAGACCAGGCTGCGGCCGCGCCAACTAGCGCTGGGTCGAGCCCAAGATCAGCGGAGGTCAAGATTTCCACCGGTTTTTTCTTAGCCGCCATGATTCCTTTAAATGAGGGGTATCGGGGCTCATTGATTTTCTCAACCACGCTGATTACGGCGGGCAACGTGGTCGTCAGGGTGTCAAAGCCGTAGTCCGTCACCCGTTCGGCAGTGAGCGTTGTTCCGACGATGTCCAACTTCTGGGCGAACGTGACCTGGGCAAGTCCAAGTCGTTCAGCCACCATGGCCGGGATCACCGACATGCGTGCATCGGTTGACTCGGATCCAAAAAGAATCACATCAAAATCCCGGCCTTCAAGGGCTTTGGCGAGCACCGCAGATGTTGCGATGGCGTCAGATCCAGCGAGGTTGTCGTCAACAATGTGAATTCCAGCATCGGCACCCATACTGATGGCTTTGCGCAATGTTTCGGCAGCGCGCTCGGGACCCATGGTGACAATGACAACTTCACCGCCATGTGCCTCGACGAGTTGCAGCGCCTGCTCGACCGCGTATTCGTCCAACTCATTGAGTACGCCGTCAGGACTTACTCGATCCAGTGTCGACGTTTCAGCCATGAGCTTTTTCTCAGCCCACGTGTCCGGGACTTGTTTGACACAGACGGCGATCTTCACGTGTTGACTCCTTAGGTCATTCACCTGTCTGCGACAACGGGTGATTTTGATTCACTGAATTATATGTTACCGGCGAGTAACCAAACCGGCCACTTGATCCTTTCCATGATTATGGCTTATTCGGTCAGTCGGCAGCTCAGCGCCGGCCAAGGGCTGCCACCGGCTCGCTAACCGCGACCCTGCACGTGCTGTGCGTGAGAGCATCAAAGGGTAGAACCATCCGCGAAGAGTGGTGCGACTTCACCTCTAGAGTCCATGTGTGGGAAAACTGGAGCAGGGTGCGACGTCGGCCGCACCCAGGCCATTGGGAAGTGTCGCGTTCGTTTTTCACAGTCACCTTCCTTGGGTTCTGGGACACGGAGTATGGCCGGTGGGAGAAGAGTGGCTTTACCAGGTTTATGCGCATTCCTACCTCCCTCTTTTCGATGCTCTGAGTCGATTAGGCAAGCGTGGATTTCACAATGTTGTCAGTCTGGGGATCACCCCGATTCTGGGTGTTCAACTTGATCATCCTCGTGCGCTCTCCGGATTGGAATCCTGGCTTCACAATTGGCAACTTCGGGCCTTACACCTGCCACAAAGCCACCCGCTTCGCAACCACGAACTTGCCAGCGTCCACTCGCGGCTGGAACTTTTTAGATCGCACTTTTCTCGCGGGGCTGCGCCCATTCTCCGCCGGCTGATTGACACCGGTGTCATTGAATTTTTGGGTGGGCCGGCCACCCACCCCTTCACCCCTGGGCTTGACCCACGCATTCATCACATCGCCCTGAAGGCGGGGTTGGATGAGGCCTCACGAAGATATGGTCACCGCCCGAATGGAATCTGGGTTCCCGAATGCGCCTACCGTCCGGGGCAGGAGAACCTCTACGAGATGGCCGGGATCACCCATTTCATGGTGGACGAGCCGGCAATCACCGCCGCCGGGGGTCAACCCGGCATTGCTTACCGGCTCGGTGGCCGAGGCGTCACCATTATTTCGCGCGATACAACGATGAGTGATCTGCTCTGGTCACACGAGCGCGGTTTCGGTGGTGCCTCGCCGTATCGCGATTTCCACCACGTTGATGCCGAGCACGGCCTCAAGCTCGGATCTATCGGAGACAGATCGGACCCGGACAAAAATTTCTATGATCCGACTGCAGCGAACATTCAGATCGAAGTTGATGCCCGCACCTTCCTGCGTAAACTCGAGCTGGAACTCACGAGTCGCCGGAACGAGGTGAATTCAACGTCCACTATCGTGATCGGCATTGACACCGAGCTCCTCGGTCATTGGTGGCACGAAGGTGTTGCCTGGTTTGAACGCGTAATTGAATTATTGCCGGAGTACAACATCACGACACAGACGTTACGGCAAACTGTTGCCTCGGCCCACCGCTCAATTGATCTCCAAGAGTCATCCTGGGGTAGCGGTAAGCACTGGTCGGTGTGGACGGGTGCTGCCGTGCGTGATCTTGTTGTGATGAATCACCAGGGACAGGAATACGTTCTTCATCGTCTTGATCAAGGTGCCTGCACCAGCGCCGAACTCAACCAACTCATGCTGCAGCTCTCCAGCGATTGGGCGTTTATGGTGACGCGGGATTCTGCTGCTGACTACGCTCGCAACCGCGCGATCTCACATTTTTATCACCTGAGGTCCGGCAGTGACCGCGATCACCCTTTCCCGCTCATTGCGTTTAACGCCGATCAAGCCTTGAGGGCGGGTGCCGCTTTTAGTGCCTCCAATGCCACCTGAGTCTTTATCCGCACCGATTCCGCATGTCGTACTACTTCCCAATGATCGGGATCCACATCATGTCTGGATTTCACCACCCTGGCCGGGACGCCAACCGCGACCGACATGGGTGCAATAAGCCCTCGTACAACTGAATTGGCGCCGATCACACTTCCATGGCCAATCACAGATCCCCGCAAGATTGACACTTTGGTACCGACCCACACGTTCTCACCCACGCGAACCGGCGTCTTGGAGATTCCTTGGGCCCGGATGGGCACCTCGTTATCAGAAAAGCGGTGATCAAAATCGCACAGATAGATCGAGTCAGAGAAAATGCACTCGCTGCCAATGGAAATATCAAGATAGGCATTAATGGTGTTATCACGGCCCATCACGGTCTTGGAGCCGATGGTCAGGCTTCCTTCGTGGGCCCGGATTCGGTTGTGGTCACCGATGTGGACCCAACTTCCCAGGATGATTCGGCCATAGCCTTTACGGACGCTGAGTTCAACGCCTTTGCCGAGAAAGACAAAGCCGGTGCAGATGACATCGCGTGGTCCACAGTGATAGAGCTTGAGAAAACGTGCGTAGCGAACGAGGTAATACCAACTCCAGGCCCGATTGCGAATAATCCAACGCACGTGGGTAAGTCGCCACGGATTGAATTGCTTCACGAACATACTGTGGCATAGACCCGGGCAGTTTGACTCGCGACCGACTCCCATGTGAAATCTTGTGCAATCCGCGCTTGCAACTTCTGAGCGCGACGCATTGCCTGAGCAGGATCGGTGAGGATCTGCTCAATCCCCGCTGCGATGCACGCGCCGTTTGGTTCAGCGAGTCGATAACCATATTCGAAACTTGGGACGATATCTACCAGACCGCCCACCCGTGAAACGACGAGTGGAACACCGGCCTGGCCCAATTCCAAGGCCACGATTCCAAACGGTTCATACGTTGAGGGAATAACCGCGGCATCCCAGCAACTCATCAATTGCGCTTTCTTGTACGCATTAACATGGCCAACAAACTCGACTCGATCTACCAGTCCTCGACGGGCAACCTTGTCTTTCAAGGACTGCAGTTGACCACCCACGCCGACAATCTGAAGTGTGATGTTGCGTTCTCCAAGTATCGTGAGGGAATCGATAATGTGATGAACGCCTTTTTCCCACTCGAGACGTCCGATAAATCCCACAACGATCTGTGAATCATTCGAACTCTTCCTTCGTTGCGAGTGGTTCATCTGCGTGATTGCATTCGGGATAACCTGTGCGATACCTGTCTTGAGGCCATATGCGTTAACCACCTCGGCGCGCATAAACTCACTACAAACGATGACGGCATCTGATGCGTGCAAGATGCAGTGCTCATATGCGTAAATCATGCGAGACAAACGCGAGGTCAACCAACCGTTGTGGCGGCCGAACTCGGTGGCGTGGATTGTGAGCACACTCGGGATGGCGAACCGTGATGACACACTATTGAGCTGACGGGCTGCGATCCAGTCGTGACCGTGAACGACTTCCGGCTTGTCAGCCATTTCCGTAAAAGCCGCGATGCAAGCGAGAGCGAATCCATTGACCCAATGGTTAAATCCCTGCTCGCTGAATTGTGCATCGGGGTAGTGGTTATTAACCCGAATCACGCGGACCCCCGACTGTACTTCCTCTGATGCAGCCACATCTGGTGGTGCCTGCGTGATCACGCACACGTCGTGACCTGCACGAACCTGTTCCTGGGTCAGTGCCACGACGTGGGCGCCCAACCCGCCGTACATCACGGGGGGATATTCCCACGAGAAATGAAGTATTCGCATTGCGTCCTCCCCTCTACGGGGCCGTGCCGGTGATGCATACGTTGTAAAAATATTCATCGGGAACAACTTTTGACATGACGTTTCGATCCAGGAATTCAAGTTTTTTCCAGGTACCAAAAGCAAAGTTAGCCCAACCCCAGCCCAGTGCCCCCGGTTTCACCGAACTTTCAAAGGTGCGTACTGGCCAACCAAACCAGGAGGCCATGAGTTCTTGGGTGACCGTGCTGACATCAACAGCCCCATTGCGCAGTGCAGTTCGTGCCAGCCGATCTGGATCAAATGTGTGAATGTCCACGACTGACTCAAGGGCCTGTTCGCGTGAAGACGCCGCGAGTTCATGTTCTGGCCTCGACCATTTTTCGACCAACGGTGGCAATCGTGTCACCCGGGTACTCAGCCACCACGTGAGCCGAGAAAGTGCCCGGGCAACGACGTCACCTTTTTCGGTTGGTTCACCACAGAAGACGAAGCGGCCGCCGGGACGCAAGATTCGAGTGACCTCGGCAAAGAGGGCGTCAAGATCCGGTACGTGGTGCAAAACTGCATGACCGACAACAAGGTCAACGCTCCCCGATGCAAATGGCAAATTTTCGGCATCGGCCACCGCTCCCGAGATATTGAGTTTTAGACCCAGTCCATTGCGGCTCGCAACGGACACCATGCCGGCACTGAGGTCTGTGACAATTCCGGTGCTGCCGATTCCTGATTGCATCAAGTTCAGCAGAAAGAATCCTGTTCCCGATCCAAGTTCGACAACCGTGGCGTTCGCTAAATCTGGTCCTTGGAATTGTTTGGGCACGACATGGTCAAAGCAACTGCGGGCGTAGTCAACACAACGCTGGTCATAAGAAATGCTCCACTTGTCGTCGTATGTTTCCGATTCCCAATCATGATAAACAATGTTGGCTCGTTTTGGATCCTTCTTCGCAAGGTCAAACTCCTCTTGGGTGATCGCCACTAGCGGCCAACAAAATCTGCTTTACCAGGACCTTGCTCGACGAAGGAATTCATCCCGCGCTTTTGATCTTCTGTTGCAAACAGTGCGGCGAACTCGGTGCTCTCAATCGAAAGCCCCGTTCGGAGGTCAACGTTTGCACCGTTGTCAATGGCGCGTTTGGCCGCCGCCAATGCGAGTTTCGGCCCATGGGAAAATTTTGCCGCCCAGGCGAGTGCCGATTCGAGTACCTGTGCCGGTTCGACAACCTGGTTCACCAACCCGATGCCGAGCCCTTGGTCCGCGGTGATCATCTGGCCACCGAGAATCAGATCTTTGGCTCGGGAGACCCCAATGAGGCGCGGAAGACGCTGGGTGCCCCCGGCGCCAGGAATGATCCCGAGCAAAATTTCCGGCTGACCGAGTTTGGCGTTGTCGCCAGCGACCCGGAAATCGGCACACATGGCGAGTTCAAGCCCCCCACCCAGAGCGAAGCCCGTGATCGCAGCAATGGTCGGCTGTGAAATTTTCGCCACCGTGTCGAATGCACTTTGTAGATTTACTGCCGCGAGCGCCATCTCCGGGTACGTCATATTTGCCATTTCTTTTACATCTGCTCCGGCCGCAAACACTTTTTCACCACCGTAAAGCACCACGGCATCAATGCCCACCCTTCCCGACACGAATAACGCGGCCTCGGCAATCTCGCGCTGCATGTGCAGATTGAGGGCGTTCATCGGGGGCCTTCGCAGGTTGATTATCGCTGTAGTCCCCCGTGTTTCCACCTGGATAAATTCCCGGGCAAACACTTCTTCGCCCACAGCATCAGTTCTCGTGTCATCGCTCATGCGCCAAACTCTACTAAGACTCCCCCGAAGACTCTTGGCAATACTTTTCCTCACGGTAGGTTTA
>JBDNFV010000305.1:0-3293 GCA_041689635.1 Candidatus Nanopelagicales bacterium
AGAGACATTCACATTTTTGATCTCCGACAGTGCCTATGGGTCTTGTATCGCATCACAATCTGAAGGTGAACTTCAAGTGACTGGCGGTTTTTACGATGCAATTGTTGCCAAATGGAATCCTGAATCAGATGTCATAATGACATCCGAAGTTCGCCGCTAACTGCCCGCTGTCAGTTCGGCGGAGTCGATAATTCGATAGGAGTAACCCTGCTCGGCCAAGAAGCGTTGCCGGTGTTGGGCGAAATCAGCGTCCAGCGTGTCCCGGGTAACTACCGAATAGAAATGTGCGGTCCGCCCGTCGAACTTTGGCCGCAAAATTCTCCCGAGTCGCTGAGCCTCTTCCTGGCGTGACCCAAACGATCCACTGACCTGAATGGCGACGGTGGCCTCGGGGAGATCGATAGAAAAGTTAGCGACCTTGCTCACAACAAGGAGATTGATTTCACCAATTCGGAACTGTTGGTAGAGGCGTTCCCGTTCTTTTACACTCGTTGCGCCGGTGATAACTGGTGCGCCTAGGTGTTCACCCAGCTCAGCCAATTGGTCAAGGAATTGGCCGATCACCAAAGTCTGTTCACCCTCGTGTTTGTGGACGAGTCGTTCGACGATCTCGATCTTTTCAGCAGCGCTCGCCGCCATGCGGTATTTGTCTTCTTGCTCGGCCACTGCATAAGCCATCCGGTCAGGCTCGGGCATCGTGACGCGAACTTCAACACAGTCTGCTGGGGCGATGTAACCCTGATTTTCAATTTCTTTCCACGGTGCGTCGTAGCGCTTTGGGCCAATAAGTGAAAACACATCGGACTCGCGACCATCCTCGCGTACCAGAGTTGCCGTTAAGCCAAGACGACGGCGAGATTGAATATCCGCGGTGAACCTAAAGATTGGTGCGGGAAGTAAATGAACTTCATCATAAATAATGAGGCCCCAATCGCGTGAATCAAATACTTCCAAATGGGTGTAGATACCTTGCCGTTTTGTCGTCATAACTTGATAAGTCGCAATTGTTATTGGACGAATCTCTTTTTTAGCGCCCGAGTATTCGCCTATTTCATCAGCTGTCAACATGGTGCGCTTAAGCAGCTCATCTCTCCACTGTCGAGCGCTGACCGTATTTGTCACCAGGATCAAGGTGGTTGCCTGGGCTCGATACATGGCTAGCGCGCCTACGAGTGTCTTACCCGCGCCACAGGGCAGGACGACAACACCGGAACCACCGTGCCAGAAACCGTCGGCAGCATGTATTTGATACTCGCGCGCCTCCCAATCTGTTTTAAGCGATATCGCATGCCGCTCGCCGTCGACATAACCGGCAACGTCTTCGGCCGGCCAACCCAGTTTTACGAGTGCTTGTTTGAGGTGACCGCGCTCACTAGGGTGAACCACGACCGTGGTTTCATCAATCCGCGCCCCAAGGAGAGGTGCGACTTTCTTGCTCTTGAGCACCTCTTCGAGTACGGCAACGTCGAGGGCCTGCAGAACCAAACCGTTCGCTGGATCACTATTAATCTGTAGTCGGCCATACCGTGACATAGTTTCGGCGATGTCGATCAGAAGTGAGTTTGAAACCGAGTAGCGCGAGTATCGAATGAGGGTGTCGATGACACTTTCGGCATCGTGTCCCGCTGCCCGGGCATTCCATAGGCCCAATGGCGTGAGTCGATAGGTGTGAATATGTTCGGGGGCGCGCTCGAGTTCAGCAAAAGGCGCGATCGCTTTTCGGCAGGCGGCAGAATCGGGATGATCAACTTCGAGCAGCATTGTTTTGTCGCTTTGAACAATTAAGGGTCCGTCGGTCATGTCCTGCTCTCGGGTCGAAATGGATGAACTCGCAATTCTAACGGGCTTTGAGCCTAGTGGTGGTGTGGGACCCTTGTGCAGATCCGAACCAGCCGGCGGTGGCCGTGGAACGCAACCGTGTGGCGCTCACCATCACTACGCGTGGGTATTAATTGCCGACGCGACGTGTTAACTCCTTTGTCATGGCAGGACTATTGGGACCCGCCACCGAGAGCCTGTGGTCTGATGCCGTGGTCGAGGAGTCCATGCAATATTTTCTGGAGCAGCTCGGCCCGAAAAGACATCGCGCTCGCTGATACCCATTCGAAGTCTGCGTGGGCGCCGTCACCCACGGCGCCCATGCCGTCGATTGTGGGAATGCCGGCGGCGGCAGTCAGATTGCCGTCGCTTGCCCCGCCCACGGCGCATTCGGTGAGGTCGGGGTAACCCAATTCGCGATTGATTCTTTGGGCGAGGGTGAAGAGGTCTGCGCTCATCGCTGATTCCATTGCCGGGCGGTCGATTCCACCAATAATCTGAATTGAGACGGGAATAGTCGAAGCGAAACTCCGCACGAGATGGTCAACGCGCTCCTGCTCCGTTCTATTCCAGGCGCGTACATCAACATGGACTTCGGCCAGATTGGGAACGGTGTTTGTTGTTGTCCCGGACTTGCTGACGGTGGGAGTGACAGAGGTTTCGCGTTCCTTGCTGCCCCAAAGTTGTGTTGCCAAAATGAACTCAGCGGCGGCCATGAGTGAATTGACGCCGCGATCGGGATCAAGCCCAGCGTGTGCTGCAACACCGTGGAATCGCAGGAGATAATTGGAGGTGCCTTTCCGGCTCGTCTTCAGTGCGCCTTTGAGTGAAGGCTCGAGAACAATGACGGCCCTGGCATTTTTGATCGAGGACGTTATAAGTGCGCGTGAAGCGAAAGATCCGGTCTCTTCATCTGAGGTGAGCAGCATGCCAACACCGTCAACTTCTGAGAGTCCGGAGTCTTTGATAGCAGCCCACCCCTGCACAACACCGGCTTTCATGTCGAAGACGCCTGGGCCGGTGATGCGGTCACCAGTGATGGCGAATGGGATGGTTTCAAGGGTTCCGATTGGCCACACGGTGTCAAGGTGCCCCAGTAGCAAGATGTCAGGTTGGTCCGGTCCCCAGCGCCAGATTGGACGACCGCCGTGAATTTCCACCCTGGCGGAGGTGGGCAGCCAGTCGTCTGCGAGCTTCTGCGCGAGTTGGGTGAGCGCATGCGCGGCTTCAAGATCGCTGGTTGGGGATTCACATTCAACGAGTGATTGAAGTGTGCGCAGCATCGCCGGAAGGTTGGATTGTGCCGGCATGGGAACTCCTCGTGACATAACGTGATGGTGGTCGGTACGGTTAACAGATGCTTGAGCATATTGCCTCAGATTTGGATGCTTCCAAATTGAGCGCCCCGGACTTAATCGCCCCGGAGCTCATTGCCGAAGCAGCAATATCATGGGAAAAAACTGGCTCCCACAATG
>JBDNFV010000306.1:0-1601 GCA_041689635.1 Candidatus Nanopelagicales bacterium
AAGACGAAGAGTTCTTGTTTAAAAACTGATGGTTTTAGACGGGGGGCTCAGATACCGAGTGCCACTTTCCTCACCATTGGTGCACTTTCCGGTGTGAACAGGTCAGGTAATCAAGGTGTCCGGGGAAACTCGCCGACCTAGTGGCATCCTGCGCCGCCCCTGGGGGATGCCCGAACTTCTGAATCTGGGTTCCGCGTGGGTCGGCCAGCGGAATTGATCACGAGTTGGGCAAAAACGTATCACTGCGTCATATATGACGTAGTGATACGTTCCGACGTGGCGGGCAAGTTGAAGCGCCCGAATGATGTCGGTGCGGTTTGGTGATTTGCCTTTGGCGAGGAGTCATGACTCCAACAGCCCAATGAACCGCGCTGGCGTAATCGCTGGCGGATTTTGGCCAGCCCACTGAAGAAGATCCTTGTCGCCAGTGACAATGAAGTCAGCCTTGTACAACTGGGCCAAAGCAACCAAATAGTTATCTCCTTCATCACGAATCACTCGTGATACCTCATTCGGATCCGGAACAAGGTCAGCCATGACTCGAATCATCTCTATAAACGCGTGCGCATCTGAGAGTTCTATCCATCGACGAATTCGCGGACGTGTTGTCAACACATCGGTGATCTCACCAAGTAGTTCAGGACACATGACGACGTCGAACAAACCACCGTCGAACCATGCCCGTAACACTCGATTAGAGGGCCCGACATTGATGGCAGCCGAAACAAAGACATTCGCGTCGAGAACAACCTTCACTTGTTCCCGCAGTTAAGAGGAACGGCGCCGACGACGGACTGCGCGAGCCTCGTCGACTGCTAACTGCATTGCAGCATCTTCAGACAGATCGGAGTTTGCTTCAACCCGATGAGAAAGTTCGATTCGAAAACGAGATGTGAAGTACTCCCAGGCCGATTGACGGGACATACCGAGTGCTTCGGCAACTTGCTCCCAGGTTGCGCCGCTCTCTCGTGCGACCTTCACGCGATCGCACCGGAGTTGTTCGAGCTCGGCCTCGCCTCGAGCTATTTCGCGCAGTGCGTCAAGCGGATCCACCGAAAGATGCTTGGGGCTAATCACACTCATTCCGTCAGGATAGCCTGACTAACCTGACGGCGCAACTACCTTCTGAGGAATGGGGCGCGCTCAAAGGCGCAATGGCTGGGTTCGACCGTGAACCCGGAGGCTTCCCTTCATGCGCATGACTTGGAACCCAGTCTTTTTCTACACCGTAAGAAGATCTTTGCCGGTGATGCTGGGCAGAGCGGTCATACCTCGACTGTCACCCGCTGAACCCCAACAAAGTCAAGATTTTCAACCGACTAGCCCTGAACTTCGAGGCACAGTTCGATGGCCTCGCGGATGCGAGACATTAGATCGTCAAGAGATTGGGCTTGAGTATGGCACCCGGGAAGCGCCGGCACCGAGCCCACAAAGTAGCCTTCGGAATCACGTACAACAACAACATCAAATTGGCGGGTCAGTGCTGCCTCCATCCAAATATTTTATACCTTGAGCCCAAATGCGAAGGATAGTTGCAGGGGACCATCTACGGAGCAATGGACTCGTTTACTGGGGTCCGGTCGGAATATTTTAGAGGACGT
>JBDNFV010000307.1:0-20789 GCA_041689635.1 Candidatus Nanopelagicales bacterium
CCGGCAACCACTTTCGCCCACCTCGATGCCACCACCGTGTTGAGCCGCCCAATTTCGGAAAAAGGTATTTACCCGGCTGTGGACCCGCTGGACTCCAACTCGCGGATTCTTGACCCGCGCTATGTTGGTGAAGAGCATTACGCCGTCGCCGCGCGCGTGAAAGAAATCCTGCAGCGTTACAAGGACCTGCAGGACATCATCGCGATTCTGGGTATCGATGAACTCTCCGAAGAGGACCGAGTTCTCGTTGGCCGGGCCCGTCGCATTGAACGTTTCCTCTCCCAGAACATGTTCGTGGCGGAAGCGTTCACCGGCCAGCCTGGATCGTTCGTTCCGGTCGAGGAAACGATTACCTCCTTCCGCGCACTCGCCGATGGTGAATTCGACCATGTGCCCGAGCAAGCATTCTTTATGTGCGGTGGAATCGAAGACGTTGAAAAGAATGCGGCTGCACTAGCCAAGGAGAACTAAAATGTCAGGCCCACTAGAAGTTGCGGTAGTTTCAGCCGAGGGCTCAATTTGGAGCGGCTCGGCAACGAGCGTTGTCGCAAAAACACCCGAAGGCGACGTGGGAATTCTTCGCGGACACGAGCCCATGTTGGCGCTGTTAGTCGAAGCCCCGCTGCGGATTGAACTCGAAGACGGTAGCAAGATCCTGGTCGCGGTACATGGTGGTTTTTTCTCCGTTGACAGCGATAAAGTCAACGTGATCGCCGAGTCCGCTGAACTGGCTCAGGACGTTGACATCGTCCGGGCCAAAGCGGCCTTACAACGTGCACAAGGAAATAGTGACTCACCGGACCTGTCGGCGATACGCAGGGCTGAGGCTCGTATTCAAGTGTCCACCGCTTGAGTCCCACCTTCAGCGGGGATTGGCGCCGCCAGGCTTCCACAATACGTCGCCAACACTGTCGTGATTGGCAACCCGGGAAAGAATAAAAAGTAGGTCGCTGAGCCGGTTCAAGTACCTAGCGGTGAGTGGATTCATTCCACCGTGATAGGCGTCCAGAGCCGCCCAAGTTGAACGCTCTGCACGCCGCGACACCGTCCGAGCGACGTGCATTTGGGCTGCAGCTGCAGTTCCCCCCGGCAAAATAAATGATCGCAAAGGCTCGAGTCCGTCGTTGTAGTGATCACATGCCTCTTCAAGACGCACGACGTAGGCGTCGGTGACACGAAGCTTTCCAGTCTCATCGTCTATAACGGGTGTACATAAATCTGCGCCCACATCGAAAAGGTCGTTTTGGATTGAGAGCAAAAGTCCAGCGATGTCCTCGCGGACTTCGCAGGTAGCCAGAATCACACCAATTGTGCAATTTGCTTCGTCTACGTCGGCATACGCCTTTAGTCGTGGGTCGTTCTTACCGGTTCTACTCATGTCGCCGAGGGAAGTCGTTCCGTCATCGCCGGTCCGAGTATAAATTCGCGTTAAATTCACCACAGGGGGGACTCTAGCGGGAGCAATGAGTTCTTGCTCGCCTACGATTGGTGGATGTCGGTATTTCGGATTCAGGGCGGTGAAACCCTTCGTGGAGAAGTTGCGGTTCCCGGCGCTAAGAATTCCGTTCTCAAGTTAATGGCCGCGAGTTTATTGGCACCGGGTATGTCAACACTGACCAACGTCCCCGATATTGAAGACGTGTCGATAATGTCTGAATTGCTACGAAGGCTCGGCTGTAAAGTCATGCATTTGGATGGCACACTAACGATCGATGTTCCATCAAAGCTTGACCACCGGGCCGACTACGATTTGGTGCGCAAAATGCGAGCGTCGATTTGTGTTCTGGGCCCGCTGATCGCCCGTTGCGGCGCCGCTGACGTTGCGGTACCCGGGGGCGACAATATTGGTTCACGTGGATTAGACATGCATGTTGACGGGCTGAGAAAAATGGGCGTCCGGGTGAATAACGAACACGGATACTTGCTCGCGGAAAGCCAAGGCCTTACGGGGGCTCACGTTCTTTTGGATTTTCCCAGCGTGGGGGCAACCGAAACAATCTTGATGGCCGCCGTTACGGCGCGTGGAGAGTCCGTCATTGAGAATGCGGCTCGAGAGCCAGAAATCATTGATATCTGCACCATGCTCCTCGGCATGGGAGCAGATATCTCCGGTATAGGGACATCGACAATAACGGTGACCGGTGTGAGCGAACTCAAGCCAATCACCCACCGTGTCGTCTCGGATCGGATCGTGGCTGGCACGTGGGCTGTTGCAGCCGTCATGACTCAGGGTGAACTCACTATTACGGGTGTGCCACCCGAGCATTTGGCTCTTCCATTGGAGAAACTCCAGTCCGCGGGCGCTCACATTGAAAGTGGTGGACAAACGATCCACGTCCGCATGGATCAACGGCCGCAATGTGTTGATGTCATGACTCTTCCATACCCGGGATTCCCCACCGATTTGCAGCCTCAATTCATTGCCCTCAATGCAATCGGTCACGGTGCATCTTTGGTTACCGAGAATCTTTTTGAGGCGCGCTTTCGATTTGTTCAAGAACTTGCGCGACTCGGTGCAGATGTCCGAACCGATGGTCATCACGCATTGATCCGAGGCAGGGAAGCCCTCTCGGGCGCTCCGGTTGAAGCAACGGACATTCGGGCTGGGGCCGGGCTGGTTTTGGCCGGTTTGGTAGCCCAAGGCAGCACAACCGTTTACGGTGTGAGTCACATTGAACGGGGCTACGCAGGTTTCGTTCAGACATTACAAAGTCTTGGCGCACAGATCGAGTGCGCCGAAGAATAAAATATTATTTGCCTAGAACGTTGGCAGCTCTGCGCTCATCTGCCGGCCACACCATGACTTTGGGTCCGTCGGTGGTGTGAGCCAGGTTCGCTTTAATGCCACCATCTTCCAAAGTTCGTCGAATAATTTCCCCTTCCGCGTAATTCTCTGGGCTGGCGACACACACCAAAAGACCGTAGGAATCGGATGGCCCAGATCTGCCAGGGCTCGCGACCACCGAGCTTCCCCGCGAATAAGCCCAACGAAGCACCAACACCATGGCGCCGATCCCCATGAGCGCAACGATCGGGCCAAATATGTAGGAAAAGCTATTTCCGATAACCACGTCGCTATTGTGACAAGGATTACAGACTCTGCAACAGATTGGTCCGCTTAAGCCTGTGCAAACGTCCCCATTTGGTTACTCTGACGCCATGGCCGACAAACCGTGGATTATGCGCACCTACGCGGGACATTCCAGCGCAAAAGAGTCCAATGAACTGTTCCGAACCAATCTGGGCAAGGGGCAAACCGGTTTATCAATTGCCTTCGACCTGCCGACCCAAACGGGGTATGACCCCGAGGATCTCATGTCTCGCGGTGAGGTAGGCAAGGTGGGCGTTTCTATTGCCGGACTCGCGGACATGCGAATCCTTTTTGAGGGTATTCCACTCGCTCAGATGAATACCTCAATGACAATCAATGCGACGGCCGTGTGGTTGTATGCCCTTTATATTGCCTTGGCAGATGAACAGGGCGCACCACGGGAACTGCTGTCGGGGACCACCCAAAACGACATTATCAAGGAGTACCTCTCACGGGGCACCTACGCGTTCCCGCCAGCACCTTCACTTGAACTCGCGACAGATTTGGTTGCATTTTCTGTTGTCAACACCCCGAAATGGAATCCGATAAATATTTGTAGCTACCACTTACAGGAAGCAGGGGCTACCGCTGTCCAAGAGGTGGCCTTCGCCCTCGCTGCAGCGATCAGCGTTTTGGACTCCGTCAAAGTAAAAATTGAGGATCAACGTATCGATGTTGACTTTGAGCATGTTGTCGGCCGCATTTCATTCTTTGTTAACGGGAGCATCAGGTTCATTGAAGAGGTCTGCAAACTCAAAGCTTTTGGCAGGATTTGGAGTGACCTCGTCCACGAGCGTTACGGGGTGACAAGTGAGTCGGCCCGACGTTTTCGATATGGAGTACAGGTGAACTCCTTGGGGCTCACCGAGGAACAACCTGAAAATAACGTGCAGCGCATCGTGCTCGAGATGCTGGGGGTGAGCCTGGCCAAAGATTCACGCGCACGAGCGATTCAACTCCCCGCCTGGAATGAAGCCCTCGGGTTACCCAGGCCTTGGGACCAGCAGTGGTCACTGAGAATGCAGCAAGTACTCGCGTTGGAAACTGACCTGCTGGAATACGATGACATTTTTGAAGGCTCAATAGTCATTGAGTCTAAAGTCGCCGATCTCACGCAGCAGATCCGAACGGAACTCGATCGGATTTCCGAAATGGGAGGTGCAATTTTGGCCCTTGAATCCGGATACCTGAAAAGTGCATTGGTCGCATCACACTCCCAACGTCGGGCTCGAATTGAATCTGGTGATTTGCCCGTCGTGGGCGTGAATGCTTTTCAGAACACAGAAATCAGTCCGTTGACCCAGAACCTCAATATCATGTTGGTGGATCCTGAAATCGAGTCACGCAGAATCGCCGAAGTTGTTGCACTTAAATCTGAACGTGACCAGGCTGCCGTCGCGGATGCCCTCGCTGAAATAGACGCCGCGGCCGAAAGCGGGCTTGGTTTGGTAGAAGCAAGTATCAGGGCTGCGAAGGTGGGCGTCACCACGGGTGAATGGTCCAACGTTCTGCGCTCCCGATTGGGTGAGTACAGATCACCAACAGGTGTCGTGGAGTCAATTGGAAATCGAACACCGGAGATCGAACTGGTTCGAGTTCGGGTTGATGAACTAGCGGCCCGACTTGGACACCGTCCCAGGATTTTGATCGGTAAACCTGGACTCGATGGTCATTCAAATGGTGCTGAACAGATTGCCGTTCGCGCTCGCGATTGCGGTTTTGAAGTGATCTACCAAGGTATCCGATTGCGCCCGGAAGAAATTGTGGCGGCGGCAATCGCGGAAGACGTTGACGTCATTGGTTTGTCAATCCTTTCCGGATCCCATCGCACGTTGGTTGCCGAAATTCTCAATTCACTCGCGGATGCAAAAGCGAACGACATCCCGGTAATTGTTGGTGGAATTATCCCGCCAGCAGATGCCCACTGGCTGGCATCCATCGGTGTGGCAGCAACCTTCACCCCGAAAGACTACGACGCCACCCAAATTATGAATTCCATCGTGGACATTATTAGCCGATGAGGATATTAATCTCTGATTGTTCTGCCGTCTATCAAGGCCGACTCGCAGCGCAATTGCCTCGAGCAACGCGAGTACTCATGTTTAAGGCCGATGGCTCGGTATTGATCCACTCTGATGGTGGCTCGTACAAGCCATTGAATTGGATGAGTCCGCCATGTCGGGTATCAGAAGGTAAGGTCGGGGACCTAACCGAATTCGAGGTGGTTAACAAGGCAGGGGAGATCTTGACCATCACCATCTACGAAATTCACGCCGATTACGAGCACGAATTGGGACCTGACCCTGGCCTAATCAAAGACGGTGTCGAGTCTCATCTGCAAAAATTATTGGCCGAAAACCTTGATGCATTGGCCCAAGGCTTAAGTCTGGTTCGCCGGGAGTACCCGACAGCAATCGGACCAGTAGACATACTCTGTAAGGCGGCAGGTGGCGGCTCGGTGGCTGTGGAGGTCAAGCGGCGCGGGGAAATTGACGGGGTAGAACAACTAACGCGTTACCTGGAGCTCCTCAACCGCGATCCCTTATTGGCTCCGGTTACCGGAATTTACGCAGCCCAAGAAATCAAACCACAGGCCAAAACACTGGCCCAGGATCGCGGAATTAGGTGTGTCCGTGTCGATTACGAAGCATTAAAGGGTCTTGATGATCCAAGCTTGAGACTTTTTTAAAAAAAATAATGAGACGGAGTGAACTGTGGAACTGACAAAAATTGGAGTCATCGGACTCGGCACCATGGGGTCGGGGATCGTCGAAGTGATTGCCCGCTCCGGTTACTCGGTTATCGGGGTGGACTTGGGCGACAAGGGCATAAGTTATGCCGACTCACGGATCCGGAATTCAATTGATCGCGGTGTCCGCGGTGCTAAAATTACCGAAGCTGACGGCCAACTGATCCTTTCTCGAATTGAATTGACCACAACCCTGGCGGAACTCGCTGATTGTCAGCTCGTGATTGAGGCGATCACCGAGGATCTCGCCACCAAATCTGAACTATTCCTCACCCTCGACTCAATTTTGGGCCCACACGCGATCATGGCGACAAATACGTCATCCTTGTCCGTGACCCAGATTTCGGTGGTGACCAGCCGACCGAGTCGAGTGATTGGGATGCATTTTTTCAATCCTGCGATGGTTCAAAAATTCGTTGAAATTATTTCAACGGTGACGACCGACCAGGAAGTCATCCAAACGTGTCTCGAATTCGCCAAGAGTTTGGGCAAGGAACCGGTCTTGGTGAGCGATCGCGCTGGTTTCATTGCCAACTCACTGCTGTTCGGGTACCTGAATCAGGCAGTATCAATGTATGAACAAAAGTATGCGTCCCGGGAAGATATCGATAGCGCCATGCGATTTGGCTGCGGTCTTCCCATGGGACCTCTGGCCCTACTCGACTTGATCGGCTTAGACACGTCACTTGAAATCTTGGACACCATGTATCGTGAAAGTCGAAATCGCCTGCACGCGCCAAGTGCAATGCTCAAACAATTAGTTGCGGCGGGAAGGCTTGGTCGCAAATCTAGCCGAGGATTCTATTCGTATGCGCAGGAGAATGTACCAACCGTTGTCGCTGATTCGCTCACGCCGGTAACGACCGATTCAGATTCATCGTCAGGGATTCACCGGGCCGCGGTGGTTGGATCAGGAACCATGGCAACGGGGATTGTGTCGGTTCTTGCGGCAGGTGGCGTCAATGTCATCGCTCTTACGCGGAGTGAGTCCAAGTCACAGCAACTACGCGATTCCTTGACTAAGTCGTGGTCAAAACTCGTCGACAAGGGGAAAATTTCAGAAGATCAGAAAAGTGAATTTCTTGGCAGGGTAAGGACCAGCGAGAAACCAGAAGAATTAGTTGGCCAGGTTGATCTCGTCATCGAAGCGATCGCCGAAGAGATCGGACCCAAACGGGCGATTTTCGCAGAGCTTGACCTACTACTGTCCGAGGAAGTTATTTTTGCGACCACGACGTCAAGTCTGTCCGTCATTGAAATAGCAGCCAGCACGCAGAGAATGGATCGGTTTCTGGGTATTCACTTTTTCAATCCAGCACCGGTCATGTCTCTCGTCGAGGTCGTGAGCACGGTTGCAACCGATCCGGGCATTGTGCTTCGGTGCACGAACTTGATGCGTGAACTGGGAAAGAAGCCGGTTCAGTGCTCGGACCGAGCAGGTTTTATCGTGAACGCATTGCTATTCCCTTATCTCAATAACGCAATTGCCATGGCCTCCAGTAATTACGCGTCCATCGAAGACATTGATTCCGCCATGAAACTCGGTTGCGGCTACCCAATGGGGCCATTCGAGTTACTCGACGTGGTGGGACTCGATGTCTCGCTGGCAATCGTCACTACGCTGTACCGTGAGTTTCGTGAGCCAGGATTTGCTCCTGAGGCTCAACTTGAGCACCTGGTTACCGCAGGATTTGTTGGGCGTAAAGTCGGCAGGGGTTTCCGCAAGTACTGATAATGAAGAACACGCAAGGGTGAAAGGATGAACCGCATGGGTCGCAAAAACCGAAGGGTGGTGAGCGAGTCCAAGCCTCCCTCCGGTCATTCCATGTCGACCGAGTCTCACCCCGACGGTGAATGGCACGTTCGGAAATTAACGGGTTCTTCGGCTTATAAAACGTACCGTTGTCCAGGTTGTGACCAAGAAATCCGTCCGGCGACACCGCACGTGGTTGCGTGGTCGGCAGATATTGTTCAGGGCGCCGATGACCGACGTCACTGGCACACACCATGTTGGAATAATCGCGGCACTCGTGGGCCGCGTGGCCGAGTGTGACACTGATTTCATCAAACTCGGTGCTGCCCGCTACCCGGGAATCCATCACGTTGGCAACGCAGGATTCGCTCGTCCTCGTTGGTGAGTTGGCAACGCCAGAACACCCCGAAGCCACGGTGATTTGTGTCCATCCATTGCCAACCCACGGTGGCATGATGGACAGTCATATTTTGCGTAAAATGTCGTGGCGCCTCCCGGCTTTGGCGAACATTGCCGTGCTGCGATTCAACACCCGAGGTACCCACAGCGCAATGGGAACGAGTGAAGGTTCATTCGATGAATCGCGTGGTGAAGGTCTCGACCTAGCCGCCGCGATTGACTTCGCGCGCGGACGTGGGTTGCCCAATATTTGGATTGTAGGTTGGTCTTTTGGAACCGATGTGATTTTGCGAAATCTCGACCCCCATGGAATTACCGGGGTGATTCTGCTTTCCCCGCCGCTGCGATTCACGACCCCGCAAGAGTTGCTCCGCTGGAACGGAACGGGGATACCGGTTCATGCGCTGGTCCCGGAACGTGATGACTATCTCCCACCGGAGGCCGCTTCTCTGCGGTTCTCCCATGCCCGGGACATCGTGATTGAGCCGGTCGCGCAAGCAAAACATCTGTGGGTCGGCGAGAAATTCGTTTATCTGGTTCTCAACCGAATAACCGAACTTGTTGCACCGAAGTTCGCACCGTTACCACATGACTGGAACGGGCCAATCCAGCGTTGGAACGATCTGGCGTAGAGCTATGTGGCAGTGAACCGATTAATCTTTTCCAACACGTGGGCTCGAAGGAGCGGATTTGTCACTCCGAGGCCGGGTTGTGGTGCGAGGGCCAACACCCCAACTTTGCCCTGATGCAGATTCCGGTGTACCTCATATGCCGCATCACCCGCTTGATCTAGGGTGAAGACTTGTGACAATGTGGGGTGAATCACGCCCTTGGCAACGAGTCGGTTGGCTTCAAAGGCTTCGCGATAATTGGCAAAGTGGGTCCCGATGATTTTTTTCAAGTTCATCCATAAATATCGGTTGTCGTATTCGTGCATGAATCCTGAAGTGGACGCGCATGTCACGATTGTTCCTCCGCGACGAGCGACGTAAACACTCGCACCGAAAGTTTCGCGACCCGGGTGCTCGAAAACGATATCGGGATCTTCGCCCCCGGTGAGTTCGCGAATTTTTTTACCGAGTCGCTGCCACTCTTTTGGATCTTGCGTTTGCGGGTCTTTCCAGAATGCATAACCCTCCGCGCTGCGATCAATGATCAACTCGGCGCCCATCGAGCGCGCAATCGTTGCTTTTTCCGGGCTAGAAACAACGCAGATGGGAATGGCTCCACCGTTGAGTGCGTACTGGGTCGCATAGGAGCCCAAGCCACCGGATGCGCCCCAAATGAGAACCACGTCACCCTGTTTCATATCGGCGCCGTTTTTGGAAACTAGTTGTCGGTAAGCGGTTGAATTAACCAATCCCGGGACGGCGGCTTCTTCCCAGGTGAGGTGCTCGGGTTTAGCCATGAGTTGATTGGATTTAACGATGGCGAGTTCGGCGAGGCCACCAAAATTAGTTTCATAACCCCAAATCCTTTGCTCGGGGTCAAGCATGGTGTCGTTGTGACCGGCCGGGGATTCCAACTCCACACTGAGACAGTGTGCAACCACTCGGTCACCGGGCGCGAAAGCGTTGACGCCCGGTCCTACCCGTAAAACAACGCCGGCAGCATCCGAGCCAATGACGTGATACGGGAGGTCGTGCCGGGCTCCATCGGGGTGCGATTTTGCATACCGCTGCAAGAAACCAAAGGTCGAAACAGGTTCAAAAATGGACGTCCACACGGTGGTGTAATTGATGCTCGACGCCATCACGGCTATGAGCGCTTCACCGTGTGCGAGTTCGGGAACCGGGACGTGGTCGATTTTGATACTGCGCCGTGGATCCTTGTCTTTGGACTCCACTCCAGCAAACATGTCCGCATCTTCCCGGCGGATGAGCGCGGCACGATACGTGTCTGGAAGAGCGAGAGCCTCACATGTGGCGCGGTCTGCCCGGGACTCGATGGCATCAATGATTTCTTGCATTGGGTCATTAAACCGGATAATTTTTACGATGACCCCATTTTCACAACAAATATGCCAACTGTGACAGTGAGACCGAACACACTCAGGACGAACATCGTGCGTGCCTTTCGAAAAAGTGCGATCAACATGAGTGCGCCAAACGCCCCAATTGCTAGTGAAACACCCGGATTGCTAAGAATGTCTGCATTAGGCATATTGAACGAATTCAATTAACACGCCACCGCAGTCCGCCGGGTGGGCGAAATTCACCAAACTGCCAGCGGTTCCCATGCGAGGGGTGTCATAGAGCATCCGGATTCCATTGGATCGGACATGGGCGGCCACCAACGCAACGTCGCTGACCCGAAGCGCGAGCTGCTGAATGCCTGGCCCTCTGGTGGCCAGAAACTTTCCGATCGTGGTGTCGGGACCAAGTGGGGCCAGCAGCTGAATCTGAGCGCCTTGGTCTGGAAAGGCGATCATGGATTCACTCACCCCCTGACTCTCATTTACTTCTGTGTGATGTTCGTGCAGGCCGAGGATCCCCTCGAAAAAATTCCGTCCGGTGCCCAGATCGGGCACCGCAATTCCGATGTGATCAATACCAAGTATCAAGTTTGTCAAATCGGGAGCATCTGCGTTATCCATAGGACTAATCTACCCAAACAAAGAGCAGTGAACCCATGAGCCCATACGTGGTTAAGCCAAGGAGTCAGCATGACGCAACCAAGAATTACTATCGGCGATTTTGAACCCAGCGTGATAATCGAGGGGGCTCGAACTCCGGTTGGACGTTTACTCGGGACACTCAAGTCAATGTCGGGTGCGCAGCTTGGTGGAGTCGCCATCGCCGGGGCACTCGAGCGTTCCGGTGTTTCCGCTTCTGAAGTTGATTACGTGATCATGGGGCAGGTTCTGCAGGCCGGCGCGGGCCAAATCGCGTCGCGACAGGCTGCGGTGCTCGCTGGAATTAGCATGAATGTTCCGGCACTCACCATAAATAAAATGTGCCTTTCCGGTCTTGACGCGATTGCCTTAGCGGATCAACTGATCCGGGCGGGAGAGGCTCAGTGCATTGTTGCCGGTGGCATGGAGTCAATGAGTCAAGCCCCACACCTGCTTATGGGTTCACGCGAGGGAGTGAAGTTTGGCGATTGGTCAATGGTCGACTCGATGGCCGTTGACGGGCTCACCTGCTCATTCGATCACGAGGCTATGGGTGCATCGACTGACCGTTTCAACGAGCGCTACGACCTCACTCGCGAAGAGCAAGATGAGGTGTCAGCTCGCTCGCATCAGCGTGCCGCGGCTGCGCGCGAACTTTTTGCCAGTGAAATAGTCCCCGTTGCGATTCCGGTTCGGAAAGGGGATCCGCTCACAATTTCTGAGGATGAGGGAATTCGGGCAGAGACGACCGCACAGAGCCTCGCTGGGCTTCGCCCCGCATTCAGGAAAGACGGCACCGTGACGGCTGGGAATGCCTCACAGATATCCGATGGCGCCGCCGCCGTTGTTGTCATGAGTAAGACCAAGGCCATCGAGCTGGGACTCACGTGGTTGGCCGAGATCGGCGCGCACGGCAATGTGGCGGGACCCGATGCCAGCCTGCACGAACAACCCGCCCGGGCAATTTTGGCCGCCGCCCACCGAGCCGGTCTCAATATCGAAGAGATTGACCTTTTTGAAATCAATGAGGCATTTGCGGCAGTGTCAATTGTTTCCATGGGAATCTTGGCGGCCGAAGGAGCCCGAGCGGATCCTGAGCACGTGAACGTCAACGGTGGCGCTATTGCACTCGGGCACCCAATAGGTGCATCAGGTGCTCGTTTAGTCCTGCACCTGGCACATGAACTGCGTCGACGTGGGGGCGGCATCGGTGCTGCAGGTCTGTGCGGTGGTGGTGGGCAAGGAGATGCGTTACTCATCCGTGTCCCGTGAATCGGCCGACTCCGGTGGTAATAATCTGGTCACATGAACTCGGGTGAGGTGGTCGGCGCGAAAATTCGCGAGTTGGCTCAGCACATCACCCTGGTGGAAAACGCTGGAATGGGTTCAGCAGATCTGCTTGCGTCATTGCCAACACCGAGTGCGCACATTGTCGGTCTTACCGGCCCGCCAGGGGTAGGTAAATCCACGTCGACGTCGGCATTGATTACTCAATTACGCAGTGAGGGTAAAACAGTCGCGGTCTTGGCGGTTGATCCGTCATCGACTTTCAGCAAGGGCGCGCTTTTGGGTGATCGAATCCGCATGCAAGAACATGCGAGGGACTCTGGAGTGTTCATCCGATCCCTTGCGACCAGGGGACATCTCGGTGGTCTCACCGGAACTATTTACAGTGTTCTCAAAGTAATTTCTGCGGCTGGGTTTGACGTCATCATTATTGAAACGGTGGGAGTGGGTCAATCCGAGATTGAAATTGCTAAAATGGCGGACACCTCGGTTGTGATTGCGGCACCTGGAGCCGGTGACGGTATCCAGGCTGCCAAAGCTGGAATTTTGGAGATCGCTGATATTTTCACGGTGAATAAGGCCGATCGCCCCGGGGCGGATGCAACCACCCGTGAACTCAAGGGCATGCTTTCCATGGCGACGAGTCATTCGGGTTGGGAGACACCGGTGATTCCCACGATCGCCACGGAGCATTCAGGATTTATTGAGTTAGGTGAAGCGATTTCCCAGCATTACTCTTTTTTGATTGATCAGGATCTCTTGGAACGTAAGCGGATCGGACGGATCCGCGAGTCGCTTCTGGCCCGATCAATGAATACCCTGGCCTTGCGGGCAATGTCGGTCGAAGCCGAACTGGGCTTGGCCGCACAGTGCGCCGCGGGCACCGTGAGTGAAGACCAAGCCTGCGACCTGATCCACGCTGTCATGAACGGCCGCCCATAAGCCAGAATGGGGTGATGAACACCCCATCATTTGCCGGAGCGATTGACCTTTCCACCTTAGGTGCCAAAAAGGCGCCCACACCTGCAGGGAATTCACCCGTGATTAACGTCACCACCGACGCGTTCGAATCGCTGGTGCTTAAAGCATCCGAAACAATCCCGGTCATTATTGATGTGTGGGCAACGTGGTGTGCACCGTGTAAGCAACTATCACCAATTCTCGAGGAGCTAGCACACGAATATACCGGCCGCCTGCTCATTGCGAAGGTTGATGCAGATGCAGAACCGTCTATCTCCCAAGCCTTGCAGGTGCAGTCGATTCCTTCAGTGTTTGCGGTCATCAAGGGTCAATTAATTCCGCTTTTTCAAGGCGCATATCCCAAAGATCAAGTGAAGCAAATTTTTGACAAACTTTTGGAACTTGCGGCAGAGCAGGGGTTGAACCCAACATCTGCCGCTGCGAGTGATGAGGTCGCCGCGGTCGAGGTTGAAGCGCCGGTGGATCCGCGCTTCGACGCGGCGGTTGACGCGGTAAATGCGGGAGACTGGGATCTGGCCAAAAAGGCTTACCAAGGAATTCTCGATAGTGATCCGGGTGACCTTGATGCTAAGGGTGGCCTGATTATGGCCGGGATTTTCGAGCGCACCGATGGCGTTGAACCGCCACCTGGAGATTCATTTGTCGAACTCCTCATTGTGGCTGACGTGGCTGCCGCCGCTGGGGAATGGGCGGATGCACTCGCGGCAGCGATAAAAGCAGTTCAAATCTCGAGCGGTGCCGAACGTGAACTGGCGCGCTCCCGACTGGTTGACTACTTTGTTCTCGCCGGTGATGATCCCAGCGTCCCGGCCGCGCGCGTTGCCTTGGCTAACGCCCTTTTCTAGCCGTCAAATTCGAAAAACATGGCAGCGAGTGGTGGAACGGTTATCCGAGCCATGGCTGGTTTGCCCGACCACTCGTGAGGCGTAGCTTCAATGTGACCGAGGTTGCCGATTCCGCTTCCGCCGTAGTAGGAAGAATCGGTATTGAGTGCTTCGGTCCATCTGCCGGGTTTGGGTAGGGCCAGTGGAAAGTCGTGGTGAACTTCAGGCGCGAAATTGGCGATAAAGGCGGTGCATTCACCGTGGTCTGACCAACGAATCCAACTAAAAACATTTGAGTCGTCGTTGTCGCTATCAATCCATTCGAATCCACGTGGATCGCTGTCGCGTTCCCACAATGCACGACTACCGGCATACAAATTATTGAGATCGGTGACCGTCCGCAAGATTCCTTGGTGCTCCTCGAATTGCAAAAGGTTCCAGTCCAGTTCCCGCTCACTTGACCACTCGCCAGACTGGGCGAACTCCGAGCCCATAAACAGCAATTTCTTTCCTGGGTGAGCCCACATAAAGGCGAGGTACGTGCGCAAGTTTGCAAGTTCTTGCCAACGGTCACCGGGCATGCGAGCAACAAGTGAACCCTTACCATGAACGACTTCGTCGTGCGAGAACGGCAACACAAAATTTTCATTAAAAGAGTACATTAAACTGAAAGTCATTTCGCCATGGTGATATTTGCGATGAATGCTCTCGTGCTGCACGTAGCCGAGTGAGTCGTGCATCCAGCCCATATTCCACTTGAAGCCAAATCCCAATCCACCAAGGTCTGTTGACCGGGTGACACCAGGCCACGACGTTGACTCTTCGGCGATTGTGATCACGCCCGGAACCCGCCTATATACCGTGGCATTCATCTCTTGTAGAAATGCAACTGCATCAAGATTTTCGTTACCGCCGTACTGATTGGGAAGCCATTGACCGACGTCGCGTGAGTAATCCAGATATAGCAGTGAACTCACCGCATCAACACGAAGTCCATCAAGATGAAATTCCTCTAGCCAGAACAATGCATTGGCCACCAGGAAATTTCGAACTTCATTGCGCCCGTAATCAAAAATGAGGGTCCCCCAATCTGGGTGCTCACCTCGACGTGGATCCTCGTGTTCATAAAGATGTGTCCCATCAAAATTGGCGAGGGCCCACTCGTCTTTGGGAAAATGTGCCGGAACCCAATCAAGGATTACGCCAATCCCATTGCGGTGCAGCGAATCGACGAGGTAGCGGAACTGATCGGGGGTCCCAAATCGTGAGGTCGGGGCGTAATACGAAGTGACCTGGTATCCCCATGAGGGTCCATACGGGTGCTCGGCAACCGGTAACAGTTCAACGTGGGTGAATCCGGCAGCCTTCACGTAATCAACCAGTTCACCCGCCATACTCCGATAATCCAGGCCCAGGCGCCAAGACCCCAGGTGAACTTCGTAGGTGGACATGGGCTGCGCGTGCGGATTCCGGGCCGCTCGTTTTTCCAGCCATGCCGCATCAGTCCACACATAATCGGATTCACAGACTATCGAGGCATTTGCTGGAGGAACTTGGGTTGAAAAAGCCATGGGGTCTGCTTTGGTGAGCCACGTGTCATTGCCGTCCAAGATATTGAATTTATATGCGGTACCCGTGGAAACGCCGGGAATAAAAATTTCCCACACACCTGTCGACCCGAGCGTGCGCATCGGGTGGGCCGATCCATCCCAGTAGTTGAAATCTCCAATCACCCGAACGCCTCGGGCGTTAGGCGCCCAGACGGAAAACGCAGTTCCTGCAACGTCTACGTTGCCCAAAGCCGCGGTTCGTGGGTGGGCTCCGAGCACCTGCCACAGTTGCTCGTGTCTACCTTCACCGATCAAATGCAGGTCGGTTTCGCCCAGAGTTGGTGGGAATGCATACGGGTCATAACTGTGAAAACTTCCACTGTCATATCGCGCATTGAAGAGGTAGGTCGTCGAATCACATTCGTGGTGGGGGATCGTCAGGAACCACACACCGGGTGCTTCGCAGGTCATCGGAAATATTGATTCCTCGATGTGAACGTCAACGGCGTGAGCATGTGGTTTAAGGGTTCGAAAAGTAACCTGCCCATCGTTTACGTGTCTACCCAGGAGAGCATGCGGATCAAAGTGTGACCCGGTAAGTAGTCGATCTAATTCATGGCGGGGGACGTTCACGACGTTTTTGACCCTTTTTGCGGCGAGTGAGGTTCGGCGAAAACTTCGAGCGGTTTTACCTTTGTCATGATCTTGACAATATGCGCGACATTTTCGGCGGGGTTCAATTTGGCAAAGGTGTGCTCACTCCAGCGCCAGGTGGTACCCGTGATGTGGTCGCGGACCATGAAATCATCACCCCATGCAAGTCCTAGCTCCGGCATATTCCAATGGATTGTTGTGGATTGCTCATGATGGGGATCCGTACTGCAGACAACGAGGACGACGTCCGCGCCATCGGACCCACCACGTTTGGAGAAAGCAATGACATGTGGGGAATCACTCGGGTGGAACGTCAGTGTCCGAAGCTCTTGAAGTGCTGGACTTTCGCGCCTGATTGCGTTGAGCAATGTTACATACGGCGTGAGGGAATCACCATTTTTTTCGGCAAGACCCCAGTCGCGTGGACGTAATTGAAATTTTTCAGTATCGAGATATTCTTCGCTATCCTGACGAAGGGGAGTATGTTCGCAAATTTCGAACCCGCTGTAAATTCCGAAAGTTGGCGACAGGGTCGCCGCAAGTGTGGCCCGGATGGCGAATGCGGCTGGGATTCCCGACTGCAAGAACTCGGGTAAAATGTCGGGGGTGTTTGTGAAAAGATTGGGCCTCATGTAGGCAGCCTTCGACCCGGCAAGTTCGGTGAAATAATCTTCGAGTTCCCACTTTGAATTTTTCCAAGTGAAGTACGTGTATGACTGCTGAAAGCCGACCTCGGCGAGGGCTCGCATCATAGGTTCGCGGGTGAACGCCTCAGCGAGAAAAATTACGTGTGGATGATGTGCGTTAATTGCACCCAGCAGCCGCTGCCACAGCCAAACAGGTTTCGTGTGCGGGTTATCAACCCGAAAAATGAAGACACCCGCCTCGATCCAATAAAGCACAACTCGTTCAATCTCGCGATAAAGACCTTCGGGGTCGTTTTCGAAATTGAGTGGATAAATGTCTTGGTATTTTTTTGGTGGATTCTCTGCATAGGCGATGCTCCCGTCAGCACGGTGGGTAAACCACTCGGGGTGACCGGTGACCCACGGGTGATCCGGGGCGCACTGCAAGGCGAGGTCTAACGCTATTTCTAGGTGAAGCTTTTTCGCAGCATCCACGAAGCTCAGAAAATCTTCAAATGTTCCCAAATCTGGATTGACACTGTCGTGTCCGCCGAGTGCGGATCCGATCGCCCAGGGTGATCCGGGGTCATCCGGCCCAGCCTTCAGCGTGTCGTTGGGGCCCTTGCGGTTGTGCTGGCCTATTGGGTGAATCGGGGGGCAGTACACCACGTCGAAGCCCATTTGGGCGATCCGAGGAAGTGCCTCGGCGGCGCTGGCAAAAGTTCCTGAGATGGGTGGCGTGAGCGTTGCGCCTTCACTTCGGGGAAAAAATTCATACCACGATCCCACCAAGGCCCGGCGCCGTTCAATGACCAGCGGCCACGGTCCGTGAAGTGAGGCATTCTCACGAATCGGATGCGTAGCAAGAATCTGTACAACGGTGTTCTCCGCAGAGGCCGAATACCTAAACGCGGTTGGTAACGCGGCATCGCGCATGGTTGCTATCGCGCTGATTAACGTGACCTTTTCCTCCCCACGTAATCCCAGGGCCACTCGCTCAATCCACGAGGCCCCTTCGCGCAATTCCAGGTCGGTATCTAGTCCCGCAGGAATTTTTATCTCTGCCCGACGACGCCAGGTAGAGAGTGGATCACTCCACGTCGTGATATTAAAACTCCATCTGCCCATGGTGGTCGCGGTGAAGTTTGCCCGGTATCGATCACTTCCTGATAGTTCGGTCATGGGAAAAGGGCCAATTGTTTTGCCACTCGGATCTGTGAGCGAGAGTTCGACACCGATCCGGTCGTGTCCTTCGCGGAAAGCGGTGACCGCAAAAGGAATAATCTCGGCCTCGACCGCTTTCGCAGGATAGATCCCACATTCCACCATGGGAGAAACATCACAAACGATGAATTGCTGTCGGATCAATGCGTCTGGAACCTTCTGCACCATGTGTTCAGATTAGCGGAGCACCGAGGCCCGCATTTTCACCCACATTCGCTGGTGCGGATTGTGTTCGGCGGGTGTATCCAGCACTGCCATCCCCGATGGAGGGACTTAGGTCCCCCAGGTAGGGGCACTTTGGAGGCCCAAAAGTTGTGCGGAAGGCATTTAGGCTCGGATGAGATGGCAGACCGTCATCCAAGCGCGAGCGACGGTGTCGCTGGCGTTTAACGGAAGGAGCGCAGATGCGTCGTCGAAGTTTCGATCAGATCTTGTCGTTCACCGGCTTGGTGGTCGCGATCGCGCTCGCCGTTGCCGGTGGACTCATGATGTGGGGCGGCACCTTCGCCCACAACACCGTAACCCAAGAGCTTACGGGCCAGAAGATTTCCTTTAGTTCTGATGCAGCCAGTCTTCCACCCGGGCTCGAGCAGTACGCCGGTGTCTCCGTCACAAACGGTGAACTAGCCAAGTCCTATTCAAATCTCATTGACTTTCACCTGACCAACATTGCTGGTGGCAAGACCTACTCAGAGGTGAGCGAAGAATGGATTGCCGGAGATAGATCCGACGATGAACTCGCTGGCCAACGTCAGACGCTGTTTATGGGTGAGACTCTGCGCGGAATGCTGCTCAATGCCTACGCATTCTGGACCTTCGGAACGATCGGACTGATCGTCGCTTGGGTCATGTTCGCAGCGGCCGCCGTGCTATTCGTCCTGACGATCCTTGGCTTCATGCACTTGCGCAGAACGGTGGAGAACGAGGCGATCTTTGAACCCGAGCACGATCAAATGATCGAGCCAAGGTGAGAGCCGGTCAACCGACCGCTGCTAAAACATAGGTTGAACGTGGCTGGCACACCAGTACTGCACCGCCGTGATAGTGGTGATCCACCGGTTGCCCATTATCAACGTGAGTGTCCAAGATTGCAGTGAATGATTCTGCATACGGCGACGAGGGTAAAGTAAATTCGATGCTGTCGTTGCCCCTGTGAAAGACGAGAAAAAGGCTTTCTTCGCCCGTCGTGAAGGAGGTCAGAAACATTCCGATCGACGTCTGCTCGGCGTCGTGCCACTCAAGCATCTCGTGTCCGTCTGGGCCAAACCACGCTAAGTCTTTAGGTCCCCCTGGGAGTCGTGCCTGCCCAGTATAAAAATCGAGGGGGTAAACCGATGAATGCGATCGACGGATATGTGTCACGGTTGCGACAAAGTCAATCAGGTCCCAGTCCGGTTGTCCAAGATTCCAGTTAATCCACGAATAATCATTATCCTGACAGTAGACATTGTTATTACCTCGTTGCGTTTTATGTAACTCATCCCCTGAAGTGAGCATGGGGACGCCGCCGGAAAGAAATAGTGTTGCTAAAAAATTTCGTACCATCCGGGCGCGAGTCTCAACAATTGTTGAGTCCTCACTGGGTCCCTCAACGCCGAAGTTGAATGAATGATTGTTGTCGGTGCCATCGCGGTTTTCTTCATGATTAGCCTCATTGTGTTTCTCGTTAAAACTAACCAAGTCGAGCATTGTGAAACCGTCGTGTGCGGTGATGAAATTAATGGACGAATATGGATCCGTACCGTTGCCACCGTAAAGATCCTGTGAGCCAGATAGTCGCCACCCGATTGCTGCGATCCCGCCTTCACCTCGCCAGAAGTCTCTGACATCGTCCCGGTATTTGTCATTCCACTCACTCCAGAGTGGCGGGAATGAGCCCACCTGGTAGCCACCTGGGCCGATATCCCACGGTTCGGCAATGAGTTTTGAGCGTCGCAAAATCGGATCCTGTGAGATCGTGGTCAAGAAATTTCCGAGCATGTCTACCTCGCTCAGTGAACGCGCCAACGTCGAGGCGAGGTCGAATCGAAAACCATCTACATGCATCTCGTTCACCCAATAGCGCAGTGAGTCCATAATGAGTTGAAGGGCCTGAGGTTGAGCGGCGTTAATCGTGTTGCCGCAGCCGGCGAAATTGACGTAGTCGCCTGTATCGGTGAGCCGGTAAAAATCCTTGTTATTGATACCTTTAAAAGAGAGACTCGGACCGGGTGCGCCTCCCTCAGCAGTGTGGTTGTAGACAACATCCAGAATTACTTCAATACCGGCGCGGTGTAGTTCCTTGACCATGTATTTAAAGTCGTCGATCTGATTTCCAGAAGTGCTCGCATACCCGGCATGGGGGGCAAAGTACCCAATCGTGTTGTAACCCCAATAGTTGGAAAGCCCCACATCCATGAGATGCGTTTCGCTGACGAAATGGTGAACTGGTAATAGTTCAATCGCCGAGATGCCCAGATGAACCAAGTGGTCAATCACGGCTTTAGCGGCGACACCTCTAAATGTTCCCCGGTCGTGTTCGGGAACCGATGGATGCAGATAGGTGAGCCCTTTAACGTGGGCCTCGTAAATAACCGTTTCATTCCAAGGACGCTCGAGGGGTTGATCCCCCTCCCAGTCAAATTCGGATGCAACGGTGAGACTGTGGGGCACAAAATCTCGACTATCCAAGGCTGACATTTCACCTGGATCATTGACCGAGTAGTCGAAAATTGCCGGATCATTGCGCAGCTCGCCGGTGATGGCACGGGCGTACGGATCGATAAGAAATTTATGGGAATTGAAGCGCATTCCATTGACCGGATCCCACGGTCCATGAACGCGAAAACCGTAGCGCGTTCCAGGGCCAATATCGGCGATGATCGCATAATGCACATTCTGCGCACGGTTGTCGAGTTCATGCCTTATTTCGGTAAAACCCTCAGTCTCCTCTCCGGTGAGGACACAAAATTCGACTTTTTCGGCGTGCGGAGCCCACAGGGAAACTTTTGCACTGCCATCTTCGAGCAGGGTGACCCCAAACGGATCCCAATGTCCC
>JBDNFV010000308.1:0-2160 GCA_041689635.1 Candidatus Nanopelagicales bacterium
AGGACCGTTACCGGTTCATCATGGCTTTGGAAACGGCGAAGTGCATTCAGGAAGGTGTGCTCACCGACACGGCGAGTGCGAACATTGGTGGAATTTTTGGTATCGGCTACCCACCGGCAACGGGTGGTCCCGCGCAATTCATGACTAACTACGCAGGGGGTCTCGCCGGGTTCGTGGCTCGAGCTAAAGAACTCGCGGCCACCTACGGTGAGCGCTTTGAACCGAACGAGTGGTTGATCAACAGAGCTAACTCCGGCCAAGGTTTGACCAGTGACTAACGTGCAAACCAAAAGCAGCGACCTCCTTGACGGGGTGGTCGTGGTTTCACTTGCGGTCAATCTTCCCGGACCACTCACCGCCGCACGGCTTAGCAAACTCGGGGCGCGCGTCACCACGATCCTTCCGCCCAGTGGTGACCCCCTTTCGCAATACCAACCGGACTGGTTCGATGATCTGCATATAGGACAACAAGTTCTCACCCTTGACCTAAAGACAACCGAAGGGATTACCGAACTGGATTCATTGCTTTCACGTGCTGACCTACTAATTACATCCTCACGGCCCAGTTCGATGAAGAGACTGGGACTGGACCCTCAAAGCGTTGCGACTAAACATCCACGACTGTGCCAAGTAGCAATCGTTGGTGAAGCCGGCGCGAAAGCTGAAAATCCCGGACACGACCTGACCTATCAAGGGATCAATGGTCTTATTGATCCACCCGCTATGCCAAGCACTCTGATTGCAGACATGGCAGGTGCTGAACGCGCAACCCAGATTGCAATCGCAGCGTTACTGCACCGTGAACGCACCGGGCGCCCAACCCACCACGAAGTTGCATTAGCCGACGTTGCCTACGACATGGCCGAACCGCGAAGGCGTGGACTCACCGCAGCCGGGGGCGGGCTTGGTGGGGGAGTCGGTCTCTATGGAATTTACGAAACACAAAATGGCTGGATCGCATTGGCTGCAATCGAACCGCATTTTGCCCAACGAACCCTGAGTGAACTGCAAGTAGATGGCACCCAGGAAGCTTTCACGACAATATTCGCGACCAAAACCGCGCAACAGTGGGAAGAATGGGCCGGCCAGAAAGACATTCCACTTGTAGCACTTTCACGGTAAGACCTCGGACAAAAAGGAGTAAGCCATGTTGACACCCCAGCCCTATGAATCACCGTGGATGACCCAGGACGTAAAACCAGTTGCCGACCTGGCCCGGACCTTCTTTGAGAAGGAAGTTGTTCCCCACCTTGATCGCTTTGGTGAAAACCATCAGGTTGATCGTGAACTCTGGAATAAAGCAGGTGACGCCGGACTGCTCTGTATCACGATCCCCCAGGAATATGGCGGTGGTGGCGGAGACTTTGCCCAAGAAGCAGCGGTGATTTGGGAACAGGGGATGAGCACCGACGATAGTTTTGGCTATCTCGTTCACTCGACAATCGTTGCCCCATACATATATAAGTACGGCACGCAAGAGCAGAAAGAAAAATGGCTACCCAAACTTGCTACGGGAGAACTCGTTGGCGCCATCGCCATGACCGAGCCGGGCGCTGGATCAGACCTGCAAGGAATCCGTACCACCGCCAAACGTGAAAGTGATCACTACGTCATCAACGGCAGTAAGACGTTTATTACCAATGGATCACATGCAAACCTGATCATCGTGGTCACCCGAACCGGTGGTGAAGGTGCAAAAGGAATTTCGCTGATCATTATTGAGACCGATGGTCTCGCCGGATTTGAGCGAGGTCGGGTCTTACAAAAAATTGGTCAACACGGACAAGATACCCGTGAACTGTTTTTTGCCGACATGAAAGTTCCCACCGAAAACTTGCTTGGCACCGAGGAGGGTCAAGGTTTCATTCAACTCATGGAGGAGCTACCCCAGGAGCGTTTAGGGATCGCCATTTCCGCTGTCTCCTCGGCTCAGATCGCAACCGAACTCACGATCGAATACGCGAAGCAACGCGAAGCATTCGGTAAACCGATTCTTAATTTTCAAAATACCGGATTTGTCCTCGCCGAGGTGACGACCGAAGTCATGGCCGCACGAGCATTCTTGGATTACTGCATTGGTCTGCACATTGAGGGAAAGCTCGACGCCACCACAGCTTCACGCGCCAAGTACTACTGCACCGACATGCAAGTGTCGGTCAT
>JBDNFV010000309.1:0-1771 GCA_041689635.1 Candidatus Nanopelagicales bacterium
ACTGCGCCCGCTTTAGCCAGCCATTTCACGGCGCGCTGGGCTTGGGCTTCCTTGCCGGAGGAACTCAGAGCAAGTGCTGCGAGCGCGGTTGAGTTGGTATTGGGGCCGGTGAAATTCACCGGATCCGAGGGCCCGCAAGGGATGCGAATACTGACTCGATAAGCCTGAAAACTGCCATCAAGACATTGCTGGGAAACCAACCACTTAACCGCAGCGGAGTCGGCTACGACCCCGACGGAGTTCAAACCCAGAATGGCCAATGCCTGATTGTCAACCCCGGTGTAGGTGGGATCGCTCGTGCCATAAAGACCAGCATCTGGTCCAGCAGCGGTTGCCGGGGAAATCCCCAGACTCGCCACGACGGCAATGCTTAACGTTGCAGACATAACTAATTTGTGCATTTTTTTCATGGTGCCCTTTCAGTGAGTAGTCACTGGAACATGGCCCATGCAAATGCTCAATCAAAAACCCCATGCACAATGTGCAAGGGGCGATCAAGTTTTCACTTGAGCGCTCGTCCCGTTACCTCGACGGATGACCGCTCGCAATTGCTAGGCATTCCGACTTAACAGATCTGCATCTGTCTTACGGTTGCGGGACAGCGCCGGATTTTCACCGGACTTTCCCTAGAATCAATCACGACAATCTTTTGTTGTGCCCGTATCGCACCACGTTCCACCCCCCATGTCAACATGGACGCGGAAATCGCTCGTGAAACTCGGCGCAAGATCCTAGGCAGGGTCCAAACTCATGGGTCCATAAACGACGCGATCCCCGTCAAGAAGAGTGATCGCGCTTATTCCAGCCGCGCGCAACTCAGGCCAGGTATCAGAGACAAATGCTTCAGCGTCATTTTGACTCGGAAAGACTGACGTGACACATGGTTCCTGCGGAGTGTCAATCATTTCTCCGTTATTATCAAAGTACTGCAAGCTCCAAGACATTCGATCTCCTCACATCTGGCGATTGAAATTTACGGTCTAATTTCTGGTGAAACGGTTAGTGCTGGATCGGTTTGCACGAGGTCACCCAGCGCGTAGTCGATTGCGCTGAGAACGTCTTCGGGCAATGTTACGCCGGCGGCCTTAGCATTTTCAGTGATTTGCTCAGGTCGGGAAGCCCCAACGATTGCTGCGGACACGTTGGGATTGCTCAGGACCCAGGCGATTGCCAACTGCGACATGGTCAGATTCATGTCTTTTGCAATGGGTTCAAGTTTTTCAACGGCTTCGAGCACTTCATCTCGCAACCAGCGGTTCACGAAATCGGCGCCACCTGAGCTATCGGTTGCGCGACTTCCCTCTGGTGCAGCAGCGCCGCGCTTGTACTTACCGGTAAGGACACCTTGGGCAACGGGCGACCACACAATCTGCCCAATTCCCAGTTCCTCGCTGGTGGGCACGACGTCGGCCTCAATCACCCGCCACAGCATGTTGTACTGCGGTTGGTTGCTCACAATGCGATCAAAACCCATGTCATTGGCGATTCGCACGGCATCACGGATTTGCGTGGCCGTCCATTCACTCACACCAACGTAGAGAACTTTTCCTTGACGAACGAGGTCATCAAATGCCCGAAGGGTCTCCTCCAGCGGAGTTTCATAGTCGTATCTATGCGCCTGGTACATATCAACATAGTCCGTTTGTAACCGACGCAATGAGCTCTCGCAGGACTCCATGATGTGTTTGCGCGAGAGTCCGCGGTCGTTGACGCCGGGGCCTGTGGGCCAATACACCTTGGTGAAGATTTCGAGGCTTTCCCGGCGCTGACC
>JBDNFV010000310.1:0-1076 GCA_041689635.1 Candidatus Nanopelagicales bacterium
CGCCAGGGCGCTCTCTGAGTACGGCTCGGTTGCATCCCCGGAAAACACGTAGTCCGTAGAAATCTGCACCAAGCGTGCACCAATTCGTGCGCAATACGTTGCCAGAATTGCCGGTCCTTCCGCATTCACCGTGAATGCGGAACTCTCTTTTTCTTCCGCTGCATCAACCGCGGTCCAAGCGGCGCAGTTGATCACGACGTCGGGAGAGGTATGCGCAAACGTCGCTGCAACCGACAATTCAGACGTGATGTCGAGGTCAGGGAGATCACCTGCAAAGAGTTCGTCATCGGGGCGACCCAGGTAGCGGGAGACTAATTCAGTGCCGAGTTGCCCATTGCTGCCGGTAATCAAAATTTTCATTGTGATTACTTAATCGCAGCCTTGGCTTGCAAAGGACGCCACCAAGCTTCATTTTCTTTGTACCAGGCGATTGTTTCAGCCAAGCCGTCTTCGAACTTATGCTGCGGTTCATACCCCATGGCGCGAAGCTTTGAGTCATCCACGGAGTAGCGGCGATCATGGCCTTTGCGGTCATCAACCGGAGTGACCATTGACCAATTGACACCCATTGCCGCAAGGACTTTCTCGGTGAGTTCTTTGTTGCTCAGTTCCAAGCCGCCACCAATGTTGTAAGACTCACCCGGTTGACCCGCCGAAATCACGAGGGCGATTCCCCGACAGTGGTCATCAACGTGTAACCAGTCGCGAACATTGAGGCCATCCCCATAGAGCGGCACGTTCTTGCCATCGATCAAGTGTGTCACGAAAAGCGGAATGACTTTTTCCGGAAATTGGAAAGGGCCGTAATTATTTGAACAGCGCGTGCTACTGACATTCAATCCGTACGTGACGTGATACGCACGAACCAACATTTCGGCTGCAGCTTTGGCGGCCGAGTAGGGCGAGTTGGGCAGCAGGGGCTCAGACTCTGACCACGAACCTTGATCAATGGACCCGTATACCTCGTCGGTGCCGATGTGCACGACGCGCGCAATATCGTTACGTAAACAGGCATCAAGAACAGTCTGCGTCCCAACCACGTTGGTGATGATGAAATCTTGCGGCCCGTGAATCGA
>JBDNFV010000311.1:0-2089 GCA_041689635.1 Candidatus Nanopelagicales bacterium
ATCAAACACAAAACCTGCCCTGATTGGTATTACCTTGAGTATATACTGCGGGTATGGCTAAAATAATGATCTCGATTCCCGATGATCTCTTGGCAGAACTCGACGCCGAAGCGCAAGCCCGCAAGACAAGTCGTAGCGCACTGATTGCCCGAGCAGCCCTGCGCGAGATCCGTGCCCCCGATGCTGCCCGAATCGATGAGTTGCTCGAGGCTGCCCGTGCGGCACTGTCCGATACCGGCGCATGGTCAGGCTCAAACTTAGTTCGTGAGCAACGGAGCATTCACTGATGCGCGAGCTTCTGTTTGACACATCGGTGCTACTCAAGTGGTTCCATCGAGAAGGAGAAGATGAAATCGAGCAAGCTGAATGGCATCTACAGGCACACCGCCAGGGGGCCGTCCACGCACACATACTCGATCTTGGGGTTTACGAGCTTGGCAGTATCGTTGTACGCGCCTTGAACCGCACCGCCACGCAGTCGCACGCGGTACTTGAAGCCGCGTTGGCACTGTGCGGGCCCCCACTCACGTTGAGCGCTACAGACTTCGGAAGGGTCGCGAAAGTCGCTTGTGATGATGGCCTCACTTTTTACGACGCCGCTTTCGCCGTGGCTGCCGAGGCACATGATTGCACGCTCGTCAGCGCAGACCGCAAACTGCTGACAACCGGCCACGCGATCACCCTCACCCAATCCATGGAACAACTTCGAGGGCAAAAGTAGTGAACTACCCTCGACCAAAGCCGGAGGCTTCAGCCGGACGTCTGTGCGTGAAGAACTGACTCTCAGTCGTATTTGAAGCAGGCTGCAACCAGGTTTTCATCGGCAGGAAAAGGTCTGCCCTCGGTGCAACTCGAATTGTTAGCGCACTCGATCAGGGAAGAGTCATCGAAATGGATACGTACCCGGAACTCCTGAAGACGGGTCGCGCATGTACCAAAATTGCCACTCGTCAATTGGCGTGAACCATTCGGTAGATCTCGACAGAAACCTGATCCAATCGACCAAAAAGGTCCCTATCCAAAAAAATTTTGAGGTTTGTGCATCCAAAAGCCCCTTGTGACCGGTAATGGGGATAACGATGTCCAATTCGGGCAGATCAATCAAAGGAGACACTTCATGCGTTCCACCATCAGACGAGCAGCGACCATTGGTGCTGCAGCCCTTCTTGGAGCAGCAGTAATCGCCCCAACAGCCCAAGCAGCCGAAGGGGAAACCTCTTTGGCCAGCGTACTGAAGGTCGGTCAATCTAAGCTTGACCGCAACTTCGCCGATTTCGATATTCTCACTAAGGCAGCCGAGACCGTTCTGGCGGCCAAGCCCAATAGCAACGTAAAGCTTCTTGCTGATGGCAGCGTTGCACTGACTGTTTTTGCTCCCACCGATCAAGCCTTCATGAACCTAGCCTCAGCGCTCACCGGCCACACGGTCAAGACGGAAGCAGCAGCCTTTAAGGCAGTCGCCGGTTTGGGTGTTGACACGGTCGAGCAGGTTCTGCTTTACCACGTTGTTCCCGGTGGCCCGATCTTGTCCCAGGACGCGCTCAAAGCTAACGGAGCAAAACTCAAGACTGCAGATATGAACAAGACGATCAAGGTCAAGGTCACTAAGGCACCAGCCATCATTTTACGCGACAAGGCACCCAAGTTTGCCAATCCAAGGGTGATCTTGAGCAAGGTCGATATCAATAAAGGCAACAAGCAGGTTGCCCACGGGATTGACGGAGTGCTTCTTCCTTTCGCTCCCTAATCGCCAATCGTTAACCAACATAAGGAAGGCCCCCGCTATTGCGGGGGCCTTCCTTATGCCTGTGGTAGTTGCTTCTTCTGGTGAACTGCTGCCAGCGGCGTAAAACTTTAATGACAAGCCACGGCAACGCTCAGAAACCGACATCTTGATGTCTCACGCACAGAAGCCCGGCCACCTCAGTGAAGAGGCAACCGGGCTTCCCTATGTGTTGGATTATTACGGGGTGGTTAGTGCAGCAACATCTACATCAGATGGAACAAGCACCGCGTCGATCACGTGAATGACGCCATTGCTTCCAAGAACATCGGCCGTGACGACCTTGGCACCGTTCACCGTGACACC
>JBDNFV010000312.1:0-2896 GCA_041689635.1 Candidatus Nanopelagicales bacterium
TACAGCGTTGAACGTGAATTCGACCTCCCCCTTGAAATCCTCTGGGCCGCATGGACTGATCCCGATGCTCTGAGGGTTTGGTATCACGAAGTCGGTATGACGTCGGTTCCTGGATTGGTGCAATCGGATGCCAAAGTAGGTGGTGCATGGAGCGTAGCGATTGACGTACCTGAACACGAGTTCGTCGCATATTTCTATGGTGAGTACACAGCGGTCGTTGATCAGGCTCGACTCGAGCACACCATGTTCTACACACAATCCGTTGACGAGTTCAATGCGAAAAACATGACCTTGGAACACCACAAGATCAGAATTGAATTCGAAGCAAAAGACTTTCGTAGTTGGGTGAAGTACAGCCAGTTTGGTGACCTAGCTGAAACGGAAGCGTTGAAAGCGCAAGTGGGCATGGAGAGCTACTTTGATTCTCTGAGCCACTTTCTTTCCGTCTAGCGACGAACTGCACAAGTGGATGCATCCACAAATCCCGACTCGTAACGCAGGCCACGTCAAGGACCAAGTGGTGCAACCGGCACAACTGCGACGCCGTCTTTTCGGCGGTAGGCCTTGGTGCCGATTGTCAGGACAACCATGTCCGCCAGGTTGTGTCCAAGTTCGGCCTTCAACCATAGAAGATGACGCACGTCGCGTTCGGTCGGCATCTGGGTGAGCTTGACTTCGATCGCGAGTGTCTGGCCGTCGCTACCCTCGACGAGAAAATCAATCTCATGATCACCGGTCTTCATGCGCAAATGAGCGCCACTTGCCTCGAGTGCTTGCGCGTATCCGCGGAGATCTAATGCGATGAGTGACTCGAACAGTGCCCCAAGAAGGGTTTCGTTGGAGGGAACGAACACCGATCCGCGACCTACGGCTGGTAGCTTTTCGGCTGTGACGTTGAGTAGGGATACGGCCAGTGCGGGGTCCGTTAGAAACCACTTCGGTGACGTGCTCAGCCGGTTGAGGCGCGACATAGTCGGCGAATATCTTGGCAATGGGTCCGCGATCCAAGTTCGCTTTAGTACCTCGCGGTACGTGTTGGTGGTGGACCGTGCGGGAACTTTCCCGTCACCGGCGGTGGCGGCGTCTCTGATCTTCTCCAGCGAGGTTGTTGGCCCTGGCGCCGCAGCGTAAGCAGTTATCCAACGGCGCAAACTTTGTGGGCTTCGCACTTTTTGGCTAGCCTCAAGGAAGTCGCGGTCAACTATTCGGTTCACATATCCCGCGAGTTGACTGCGCTGGACGCGGTCCGATCGTGACGCCATGCCGGGAAAGCCGCCGTGCATGATCTGTTCGGTGTAGTCCTGCAACCCGATGGCTGTTTCACCGTCGATATCACTGACACCTTCCAAGAGTCTGGCAAGGGACATTGTCGGAGACTCAATCTCGCACTCGGCCAGACTCCGCGGTCGCATCCGCACGGACACGATTCGGCCAGCACCAGAGTGCGTTTCTGGGGTTTGTGGGGACGCTGACCCTGTCAGAAAAAATCGTCCTGGAGACGGACGAGTACCGACAGCACGTCGAACCAAATCCTAGGACGGCTGCCATCTCTGCCATTCGTCGATGAGGATCGGTTGCGGTCTTACCGACGCCATTGGGGCCATCAATGCTGATCGCAGGGAGCCCTGAGGGCAAAGCATCCAACTCCGTGTCAATTAACCCTCCGGCGGTAGTTCTCGCTTCCAAATACGCTGCTCATGAGACCGAGGAATACTCCTAGTTAACTCCCTACGCTACAAATCGTCACCGTCATCGGATGAGAAGCTCCACCAGATCCCCGAGTCAGTTCGAGAGTGTTCGCGGAAACCGTTGCGCGTTAAAGCTTTTTGGCTGGCGAGATTGGGTACATCAGTTTCGGCGCACAGTTGTTTGATTCCTCTGACGCGCGCGACGGAAATTATTCCCCCGATTGCTTCGGTGCCGAATCCGTTGCGGTGCTGGCTTTCAACCAAGCCGTAACCAATCTCCATGGCGCGGAAGTCATCGTCAATGTGTTCTCCTTTAAACCCAATGCCGCCGATTGCTAATCCGGTTGATCGTGATCGCAATGCAAAGAGCACTGGAATTTCTTGCGGTGATTCCTGTTGGGCCTGTAATGCAAGATTGGCAATCATCCTGTCGCCTTCGCTGGGGTAGTCCTCCACCCAAGATTTCCCGTTTCGATTGTTATTGGCTACGTCTTCTAGGTCATCGTTAAAATCGACGAAATCAAGTCGAGCGGTGTGGTGGAGTGGCTCAACAATTTCTATCCCAGATTCTCGCCACTGGGAAACTGCGATATTTGCATCGATGTGATGCACCAGAATGAAGTCGGTATCGAAGGTGCTCACGACAAATATGCCGATGGCTGCCTCAGCGAGGACTTGTGAAATTCGGGCGACTATTCCGGTGAGGGTGAATTCCATGGTGCCGGCGACACGAAAGGCCGTCCATTCATCTGAACGCTCCAGAATCCCAGTGGGAGGGGCGTGGCCGGACACGCACACCAGTGAAAGTTCGTCATAGGTTTTGGTCATTGACCAAAAGTCGGTGTGCATCGGTATTGACGGGTGTGGGCCCGCCGGATCGAGTTTGATTACCGAGTAAGCAGGAAGTTGCCGGATCAAAAGCACGCCAAACTCTAGCGTTTGCCACCCATGTGAAATGAAAATGTGATAAACGCCTACTATTCGCAGGTGACTTTCCGCTCAGATTTACGCAATGTTGCCATCATTGCCCACGTTGACCATGGCAAAACCACGCTCGTGGATGCCATGCTGTGGCAATCGGGAGCATTTCGGGAAAACCAAGACGTTAACGACCGAGTCATGGACTCGATGGACCTCGAGCGCGAAAAAGGCATCACGATTCTGGCCAAGAACACTTCGGTCCGTTATACCGGAGGCGCCGCTCCTGA
>JBDNFV010000313.1:0-5406 GCA_041689635.1 Candidatus Nanopelagicales bacterium
GGTGAGGGGATTTCGGTGTCGACTTTGTCGGTTGAAATCTCAACGAGGGGTTCATCGGCGGTGACGTGGTCACCAATGTTTTTTAACCAGCGAGTGATCGTTCCTTCGGTGACGCTTTCACCGAGTTGCGGCATCTTGACTGAGACTGACATCGGGACTCCTAGTTGGTGAGCTTCGGTAAAATATGCACGGACCTTTTAAGCATGGGCATGTAGTGGTTTACCGGCTAGGGCGAGGTGCGCCTCACCCATTGCTTCGTTTTGAGTCGGATGCGCGTGAATCAGAGTCGCGACATCTTCTGGGCGGGCCTCCCAGTTGACGATGAGTTGGGCTTCACCGATTTGCTCCCCAACTCGGGAGCCGACCATGTGAATGCCCACAACCGGTCCGTCTTTTTGGGCAATAAGTTTGATGAAACCGGCCGTGCCCAAGATTTGGCTTTTGCCGTTGCCGCCAAGGTTGTACTCATAAACATTTATGTTGTCACCAAATGCTTCGCGGGCTTGCACTTCATTGAGTCCGACGCTGGCAACTTCGGGTTCGCAGTAGGTGACTTTTGGAATATTGATGTCGGGGATGACGATGGGATTCATCCCGGCGATTTCTTCAGCAACAAAAATTCCGTGTTGGAATCCGCGGTGGGCAAGTTGCAGGCCGGGTGTGATGTCGCCGACAGCGAAAACTCCGGGGATATTGGTTGCTAAACGCTCGTTGACCAGCACCCAACCGCGTTCCATTGCGACACCATTTTCTTCGAAGCCCATCTGTGCGGTGTTTGCTCCACGGCCGACGGCAACAAGCAGGAGCTTGGCGCTAATAACTTTGCCGTCTTCGAGGGTGACCTCAACGCCTGAGTCGCTTTGGGTCGCTGAAGCAAACTTGGTGCCGAGAATCAAGGTGATACCGCGTTTGCGGTAGGCGCGCTCGAGGGCTTTTGACGCTGATTCGTCTTCTTGGGGGACAAGGTGGGGTAAGCCTTCAACAATTGTGACGTCGGCGCCAAATGACTTCCACACACTCGCGAACTCAACGCCGATAACACCACCACCGAGCACGATCACGCTTTCAGGGACGTAGTCGATATTGAGAGCTTGATCCGACGTCATGATTTGACCCGAGATTTCGAGCCCAGGAATTGATCTGGCGTAGGAGCCGGTGGCCAGAACCACGTTCGTGCCGGTGTAGATCACCCCGTTGACTTCAATCGTGTTGGGTCCAACGAGTTTTCCTTCACCTTCAACAAAAGTGACGTTGCGGCTTTTGATCAGGCCTTGAAGCCCCTTGTAGAGTCGAGCCACGACACCATCGCGGTATTCGTTGACCTTGGGCATATCGATGCCGTCAAAAGTTGTTTTCACCCCGAAGTTTTCAGATTCCCGACTCGAGTCGGCAACTTCAGCGGCATGGAGTAAAGCCTTGGTTGGAATACAACCGCGATGTAAGCAGGTGCCGCCCAATTTGTCTTTGTCAATCAGGATGACGGAGAGTCCGAGTTCAGCCGATCGAAGGGCGCAGGCGTAGCCGCCGCTACCGCCTCCAAGAATGAGCACATCAGCAGAGGTCATAGCCCTATCCTTTCACCGCACAATGTTTCCAACTGCAGCGGCTATTGGGACCTAATGTGAACCTTTAGCCCGCACTGAGTTCCCGGGCAATCTGTACGAAAGTGCGAACTCCGGCACCGGTTCCACCTTTCGGGGTATAGCCAAATGGTGCACTGTCGTTGTAGGCCGGGCCGGCAACGTCGATGTGAACCCAGGGCTGTGAATCGGGGACAAATTCTTGCAAAAAAATCCCGGCGGAGAGCATTCCGGCGAGTCCATCACCAATATTGGCTATATCGGCACTCTCGGATGTGAGGGTTTCACGCAGATCGGCGGGGAGCGGCATTCCCCACATTTCCTCACCGGCAATTGCGCTTGCCGTGATGACCCGCTCGCGTGCTGCATCAGTGTTGCTCATCACTCCAGCAATGCGGCGACCCAGTGCAATGCGTTGCGCTCCGGTCAAGGTGGCAATGTCAATCATGAGATCTGGCTTTTCCAGAACACTCATACCGATAGCGTCGGCCAAAACAAGCCGTCCTTCGGCATCCGTGTTGAGGACCTCGACCGTGGTGCCGTCAAAGGTGGTCAAAATGTCGCCGGGGCGTTGGGCGGTGCCGCTAGGCATATTTTCAGCGGCCGCGACCCAACCGGTGACCTTCACTTTGAGACCAAGGTGCGCAATTGCTGCCATCGCCGCGATGACCGATGCCGAACCGGACATATCGGCTTTCATTTCATCCATTTTGGCGGCAGGTTTTATCGAGATACCGCCGGTATCAAAGGTGATGCCTTTGCCAATGAGGGACAGGTGGGCCTTCGCACCCCGGGGGGCGTACGTCATTTTGATCAGGCGTGGTGGTCGTGAGGATCCAAGCCCCACGGCAAGGATGCCACCACAGCCGTCTGCTGCGAGGGCTTTTTCATCCCAGATCTTGACGGTGACGGGCAAAGAAGCGAGCGCTTTTTTTGCAGCCGAAGCCAAGTCGGCAGGCGCCAGATGATTAGGGGGAGTGTTAATCAGATTGCGGGCCAGATAAATCGATCTGGCAACGTGCTGGGCTTGGGTGAGTGCTGTCGTCATCTCAGAATTGATTTCACTTGCAATCGAAACAACAAACGAACCGACGCCCGAAGTCGTCGGCTTAGACTTGTATTCATTAAATGTGTAAGCCGCGAGTGCACAAGCAATAACCGTTGCATCAACGTGCTCTGCCGAGTGGCCACCTGAAATAGCAACTTTTTTGGTCCCAGAAAGTGCCCGGACCCCATTGCCAATTGCACGACGAAATTGTTCCAGGTCAAAATTTTTGCGAAAGTCACCAAGGCCTACCGCGACAATGACCGGTGCCTTTATCCCTGCCCCCGATGCAAATTTAATGACTTCACCATTCTTGCCGGTTCCGCCGAGATGCTTGATCTCCGTGGCAAGGCGCTTCGCCTGGGCCGGAGTGAAACCATGGGCGACAAGCTCAACGCTCGTTCCATTTCCTGGGGTGGTGTTCACAATCAGGGCATCGGCGATGATGTCTTTTGGTTTTGTGTCCGTGAGCGTGAAATCGGGAAAGGATGTCGCTGTCTTTTTTGCAGTGGGCATGGTCAAAGTCTAGGCTGATGCACATGGCAACTCAATCCGCGGACCTTTTGCACACCCCACTTTTTTCACGCCACCAGGAATTGGGGGCTAAGTGCGCGGATTTCGGCGGTTGGGAAATGCCCATTGAATATTCGGGGGCGGTTGCAGAGCATGCGGCGGTTCGATCTTCCGTTGGAATTTTTGATGTGTCCCACATGGGCAAACTCCGAATCACCGGGCCGGGAACTATTGCAGCACTGAATTTGATTGTGGCTAGTGATCTGGCCAAAATTGGTAATGGGCAAGCGCAGTACTCCATGCTGTGCAATGAGCATGGCGGAATAATTGACGACTTCATCATTTACCGATTCACCGAAGACAATGTTTTCATCATTCCGAACGCAGCCAATGCGGCGGAAGTCTTTCAGCGGCTCAGTGAACTACTTCCGTCGGGGATCATAATTGAAAACCTGCACAATGAATACGGAATAATTGCAATTCAAGGACCGCTCTCAGCAAATGTTCTTGGGCGCATGGGTCTGCCAATTGACTGCGATTACATGAACTGGTTGCCGGCAGATGTTGACGGCGACGCTGTAATCATTTGCCGAACCGGATACACCGGTGAAGTCGGATTCGAACTTGTTGCCCCCGTTGGGGTACTACAACAATTGTGGGATCGCACGCTTGCCGCCGCCGCCGAGGTCGATGGAGTTCCGGCGGGCCTGGGTGCGCGCGACATTTTGCGAACCGAAATGGGTTATCCCTTGCACGGGCAGGACATAAGTCCCAGTATTTCACCACTTGAAGCCAAAATTTCTTGGGCGATTGGCTGGGATAAACCAGAGTTTGCGGGAAGGCCCACTTTGCTGGCAACTCGCGAACGCGGTGCAGCGCGGAAGCGAGTCGCACTCAAAGCCATTGGCAGAGGGATTCCCCGTGCACACATGGACGTTTATCGCGAGAGTGAACTGAAAAATAAAATTGGTGAAATCACTAGCGGTACTTTTTCACCCATGTTGAAAGCGGGAATTGCACTCGCCCTTGTTGACTCAGAACACGAAAAGCTCGAGTCAATGTTCATCGACGTACGTGGCAAGGCACTGGAGTGTGCAAATGTTGCCTTGCCATTTATCTCGGCAAGCCCTAAGTGAGCACGGTTCCTAGATAAAAGATGTCAAAATCTCAACACTAATTCGGGCGCCAACTCCATGATCATCGCTCAAGTTCAGCGGTAGCCCAGGTTCGATCCCCATCCGTTCAACCGCTTGCCCGACAGCGCGGTCGGGTGAGGTAGCGCCATTGCACCACCAAGCACTTGCTTTCATGGATAATCGGTGGGCAATCAAGGCCGCTGCCAGTTCGCAGGTCGACCCCAAGATCACGGGGGTTTTCCTAGCGCTGGCGCAGAGGAAGGCGCCAACGAGAAAATCAATGCTGCCGGTTGAATCAAGGTCGGCGAGTTCACGCGGTTCGGCGCGCTTTTCCCGATGCGCTCGCATCAGGTCAACCGTTGCAGCGACCTGTTCCATCACCTGCTGATCACGTAATCCGGTTCCTTGATGGGTCACCTGCCAGGCGTCCTTGCGGGTCAACAAACCAATAATGGCTCGGGTAGTGACCGATTCAACGAGAGTGTCGCTGGTGAAAGTAAGAAGAGTGGCCCCGGCATTGACCGCAGAATCAACGTGGCTCACTCCGGCTTTACATCCACCAGACGTTAATTCAATCTGATGCGGTCGAAGTTCTGACCCGCGCTCCAACCACCAGGAACATAATCGTTCTAGGGCGCCCGTTGCTTGGGTGGGGAGGGTGAAATCTGTGTTCGGGATGAAGGATTCAATGCGATCGAGCACGCTGCCGACTGCTCCAGATTCGCTCACGTGCTCAGGATATGCGTCCTGGTTCCGCGAAAACTGTGGGTGCATCAAATGCGGCTTTGCGTGATGCCCGACGCATCAGCTGCAAGATTGGTGAACCAATGAGTGCAATCAAGATAACCGTGAGGGCTGCGCGAGGTAGGTCAAAACCAAGTGATGTTGCGAAGCAGAACCTGATCCACGCGAGAAGGTTCTCGCCCGCGGCCGCACCTGGGGTGAACGCGATTTGGGCCGGCAGGTTAACTGAAAATGGCCAAAACCACAGGTTCATCACGAATCCGAAGGCAACACATGCAATCGCGGCATAGCAACTGAGAATCAATAACTCTCGTCTACCGGTTGCTTTGGGTAAAAGGCCAGCGCCAAGACCCACCCACGCTGCGGCCAGCATTTGAAACGGGAGCCA
>JBDNFV010000314.1:0-4834 GCA_041689635.1 Candidatus Nanopelagicales bacterium
GCCGGGACGTAGATCGCCTGCAACGAGGTGATCGAGTGACCACGAGTTGAGGTGATCCGCTCTTGCAAAACACCCATTTCATCCGCCAGGGTGGGCTGGTATCCCACGGCCGAAGGCATCCGACCCAGCAGTGTTGACACCTCTGAACCGGCTTGGGTGAAACGGAAAATGTTATCGATGAAGAGCAATACATCCTGTTTTTGCACGTCACGGAAGTACTCGGCCATGGTTAATGCGGTCAAAGCGACCCGCAAGCGGGTACCGGGTGGCTCATCCATCTGGCCAAAGACAAGTGCCGTCTTGGAAATAACGCCCGATTCGGTCATTTCGAGGAAAAGGTCATTACCTTCGCGCGTGCGCTCCCCCACCCCGGCGAATACCGAGACGCCACCAAAGTTTTCAGCAACGCGGTAAATCATTTCCTGGATCAGAACAGTCTTGCCGACACCAGCACCACCGAAGAGGCCGATTTTCCCACCCTTAACGTAGGGGGTCAGCAGGTCAATAACCTTGATTCCAGTATTGAAAACCTCGGTCTTTGATTCAAGCTGATCAAATGCCGGCGGCTGGCGGTGAATACTCCAACGCTCCTTGATATCAAGATCTGAGGCTTTCACATCGAGGGGCACACCGAGGGTGTTCCACACGTGTCCTTTGGTGACGTCTCCCACGGGGACCAAAATCGCGTCACCCGTGTCACGCACCGCAGCCCCACGAACCAGACCATCGGTTGGCTGCATCGAGATCGTACGCACCATGTTGTCACCAATGTGCTGGGCAACTTCTAGGGTGAGTGTGTGTGTTTTTGCACCTTCATCCCCCTGATCCAGGGTGACGTCAACGTTGAGCGCGTTAAAAAGCGCCGGCATGGCTTCTACGGGAAACTCGACGTCCACAACGGGGCCGGTTACACGTGCTACCCGCCCCACACCTGTGGTGACTTCTACTGTTGCGGTCATGGCTATTCCTCTTCTTGTGTTCTCTGAATCGATGTGGATTGGGTGTACTAGGCGGACAGGGCGTCGGCTCCACCGACAATTTCACTGATTTCTTGGGTGATTTCGGCTTGACGTGCAGCATTTGCCGCACGTGTGAGGGACAGGACTAAATCTTCGGCGTTATCGGTTGCAGACTTCATTGCCCTTCTGCGCGCGGCGTGCTCGGACGCGGCCGAATTGAGCAACGATAAATACACCATTTGATCAATGTAGCGCGGGAGCAGAGCATCGAGTACGTCTTCTGGACTCGGCTCGAATTCATACAGTGGGAATGGTTGGGCAACTCCGCCATCCGAGGGCTTCTCCACTATCTCATCTACCACCTCGAGGGGAAGAATCCGACGAACACGTGTTTGTTGCACCGCCATATTTGTGAAATTCGTATAGACGACGTGAATTTCGTCTACCCCGCCTTCACTTGACGCAGTCATGAAGGCCTTGAGTAATTCTCCACCAATCTCCTTCGCATGGGAGTAGGTTGGTTGATCGCTAAACCCGATGTAACTACCACCCATTGGACGATTTCGAAATCGGAAAAACGCCACACCCTTCCGGCCCACAACGTAGGGAATCACGGTCATACCCTTCTCAGTGAGATTGCGGGTCAGTGCTTCCGTCTCTTTGATCGCATTGGATGAATAGGCGCCGGCTAGACCACGGTCCGCGGTAATGACCAACACGGCCGCTCGAACAGGACTCACCGACTTCGCCGTCAGCGGGTGCTTGGAAACGTCGGATGCGTGGCTGGCGGCAGCCGAGACCGCGTCAACGAGCTGCGTCAAATACGGCAATGACGAATTGAGATGATTTTGGGCTCGAACAATCCGCGCCGATGCAATGAGTTCCATTGCCTTCGTAATTTTCTTGGTCGCCTGCACCGATCGAATTCGGCGCCGGTAAACCCGCAGTTGTGCACCCATATCAGCCTCGAACAGCCCGCTTGATTTGAGTTGGATCAATTTCTTCGTCACTGAGCGCCGCAACCGGCTCGTCTTTGATCAACAGTTCGCCACTTCGTGTCGTGAACTGCTTCTTGAACTCGCCAACCGATTTCTCCAGAACACTGAGAGTGTCATCGGAAAGGTCAGCGCTCGTCCGGATTGCGTCAAATACTCCCGGTGCCGAACGGTCCATGTAGGCCAAGAACTCGGAATCAAAACGACGAATGTCTTCTAACGGGACTTCGTCGAGTTGCCCGGTCGTACCCGACCACACCGAGACAACTTCACGCTCCATTGGCTGTGGTTGGTATTGGGGCTGCTTGAGTAGTTCAACCAATCGTGAACCACGCGCAAGTTGAGCCTTGGAAGCGGCATCAAGATCCGAACCGAAGGCCGAGAATGCTTCCAGTTCACGGAACTGGGCCAAGGAAAGCCGCAGTCGACCAGCGACCTTCTTCATAGCCTTGGGTTGTGCTGCACCACCAACGCGCGATACCGAGATACCCACGTTGATTGCGGGGCGCACACCTGAGTTGAACAGATCCGACTCAAGGAAGCACTGACCATCTGTGATGGAAATGACGTTGGTCGGGATGAAGGCAGAAACATCATTGGCCTTGGTTTCGATGATCGGAAGACCCGTCATTGAACCGCCACCCATTTCGGCTGAGAGCTTTGCGCAACGCTCCAGCAACCGGGAATGCAAGTAAAAAACGTCACCGGGGTACGCCTCGCGACCTGGTGGGCGACGAAGAAGAAGTGACACTGCTCGGTACGCGTCGGCCTGTTTGGATAGATCGTCGAAAACAATGAGAACATGCTTACCCTGGTACATCCAGTGCTGCCCAATTGCCGAACCCGTGTAGGGGGCAAGGTATTTAAAACCGGCCGGGTCAGAAGCGGGTGAAGCAACGATGGTGGTGTATTCCATTGCGCCGTACTCTTCAAGCGCGCCTTTGACCGAGGCAATTGTCGAACCTTTTTGTCCAATCGCGACATAAATGCAGCGCACCTGCTTGTCCGGATCCCCCGACGCCCAGTTTTCTTTCTGATTAATAATCGTGTCGATGCACACCGCTGTTTTACCGGTCTGGCGGTCACCAATGATGAGTTGGCGCTGCCCCCGGCCGATCGCGGTCATGGCGTCAATCGCCTTGATCCCGGTCAGCATCGGTTCGGTTACCGGCTGTCTCTGCACAACAGATGGTGCTTGCACTTCAAGTGGGCGGCGGGCATCAGCTTGGATCGGTCCCAACCCGTCAATGGGGCTCCCCAGTGGGTCAACCACGCGACCCAGGAAAGCATCTCCTACCGGCACAGCGAGGACTTCCCCTGTTCGGCGGACGGCTTGACCTTCTTCGATCTTGGACGAGTCTCCCAAGAGAACACAACCAATTTCGCGAATATCAAGGTTGAGTGCAATCCCGAGCAGGCCCCCCTCGAATTCAAGTAATTCATTGGTCATGGCCGAGTGAAGTCCTTCAACTCGGGCAATTCCGTCGCCGGTTTCAAGGACACGACCAACTTCTTCTCGGGCGGTTGCCGGCGAGTACGCCGCGACGTTCCGCTCGATCGCTTCCCGGATCTCTTCCGGTCGGATCGTCAGTTCCGTCATGGGTTCCTGCTCTCTGTATCAGGCCGCGGTGCGGCGGTTTAATGGTGGTACTTGCGGTGCTGGATGTTTTAGTTGTGGTCGTTCACGTCAATCAAGTTGACACTGTCAGCCCAGTATTGCTCGATGGGCTGCTTCAAGTCGTGTCGCAATGGTGCCATCTATTACTTCGTCGCCGATGACAACGTGGACGCCGCCAAGGACCGCTGGGTCCAAAGCAACATTGAGCCGTACATCGCGTCCCTTAAGTTTGGAAAGCGCAGCCACCAGTCGTTGGATTTGATTCTCACTCAGTGGAGCGGCGGCCCGCACCTCCGCCACCATCCGCTGACGTTGGGCTGCCGCCAAATCCCCCAACCGAGCGATAACCGAATCAAGGCGCCGACCGTGCAGGTGCGAGACTCCGTATTCGAGTAGTTCCTTCGTAGCCGAAGTCGCATTTACTTTCAGCAGGTCGGCAACGATCGCTGATTTGATTTTCCCAGGCGTTGCCGGGTTGGTCAGCGCCATCTGAAGGTCGGCTGATTCGTCCACCGCGCGACCAAAAAGGAAAATCTCCTCTTCTGTTGCATCCAGTGTGTTGTTCGTTTCGGCAACGAACAAAATTGACTGTGCCGCGAGTTCTTCCAATGCGAGAACAAGATCGATGTCCTCTGACCAGCGCTGGGAGACAACGATGACTAGCAGCTCAGATGTGGAAGCAGAAACCCGTGGAGAGAAAACTTCCTGAGCGATATTCTGGCGAACCTCGAGTCCTTGACCAGAGTCGGCCAACGCGGAGCGCAAAACCTTTTGGGAGTCGAGAAGCTCAGCAATCGCAAATAATTCACTGCCGAGTTGGGCGCGATCAACGTCGTCGGACAATTGATCTAAAGCCCCGCTGCATTTCGCGAGTGCATCCCGGCTTGACCCAAACATTAGTTCGCGGCCGCCCGCTCAAGATCGGCGATGAATGCATCGACCGTTGAAGCGACCCGTGCATCATCGGAGAGCGCCTCACCGACAACTTTGTCCGCCAACGACAACGCCAGTTCACCGACCTGTCGAGTAAGAGCAGAAACCGCTTGGGCGCGTTCAGCCGCCATGGCTGCCTCGGCGGCTGCCGTTACACCCGCGGCTGCGATTCGCGCTTCATTGCGCGCCTCCTCAACAATCGCGGTGCGATCAGCCTGCGCGGCAGTTCGAATTACCGAAGCTTCCTCGCGAGCGCCCGCGAGTTGCTTCTGATACTCGGCCAAAACTACAGCCGCTTCCTCCTCGGCTTTGCCCGCACGCTCTAATCC
>JBDNFV010000315.1:0-1546 GCA_041689635.1 Candidatus Nanopelagicales bacterium
CGCGACATGATCGCCCGGGCGATGGTGCAGGAAGTGCGGGAAGGTCGCGGCGCTGGACCGCAGAAAGACTACGTCTACCTAGACCTGACCCACCTGCCCAAAGAGCAAATCGAGTCCAAGTTGCCCGACATCACCGAATTCTCTCGCACCTACCTTGGCGTTGATCCGGTCACCGAACTCGTCCCGGTATTCCCCACCGCTCACTATGCAATGGGTGGGATTCCCACCAACATTGACACCGAGGTGTTGCGCGACAACGACAATATTGTTCCCGGTCTGTACGCCGCGGGTGAAGCCGCGTGTGTTTCAGTGCACGGCGCCAACCGTCTTGGCACCAATTCACTGCTCGACATCAACGTGTTCGGCAAGCGAGCCGGCATTGCCGCAGCGGCATACGCCAACAGCGTCTCGCATGTTGAACTACCCAATGACTCACAGGGGCAAACAATTGCGATGATCGAGCGCCTCCGGTCTTCAACCGGTGGAGAGCGGGTTGCACCATTGCGCCGTGAACTCCAAGAAACCATGGACATGAACGCTCAGGTCTACCGCACCGAGGTAACCCTTAAGCAGGCTCTCATTGACGTTCAAGGTCTTCGTGAACGCTACAAGAACGTGTCGATTCAAGACAAAGGAACTCGCTACAACACGGACCTCCTTGAAGCAGTTGAGCTTGGCTTTCTGCTCGACCTCGCCGAAGTACTCGTGGTCAGCGCACTCGAGCGCAAGGAGAGTCGTGGCGGACACGCCCGCGAGGATTACCCCGCCCGTGATGACGTCAACTTCATGCGACACACAATGGCGAGCCGCAAGGTTGATGCCCAGGGTGAGGAGTACGTTCACGTTGAGTACAAGCCGGTCTCGGTCACCAACTACCAGCCGATGGAGCGCAAATACTAATGAGTACCTCCTTCGCCGCGGATGCCATGGTCGAACCCGCCAGCCAGGTCGCCCCAATAGTGATGCCGGTGACTCCCGTTCCGGTCACATCTGATGTCACGTTCCGTATCCGCCGCTTCCGCCCAGATTTCGACGAAGAACCGCACTGGGTGGACTACACGGTTGCTCTCTATCCCACAGATCGGGTTCTCACAGCGCTGGAAAAAATCAAGTCAGAGCACGATGGTTCACTGACATTTCGTCGCTCCTGCGGTCATGGGGTTTGCGGTTCGGATGCCATGCGAATTAATGGCCGTAACCGCCTCGCCTGCAAGACTCTGGTCAAAGACATCGATATCAGTAAGCCGATCACCGTTGAGGCGATCAAGGGTCTTCCCCTAGAAAAAGATCTCGTCGTCGACATGGAGCCGTTCTTCGCCGCCTACCGTCAAGTTCTCCCCTTCTTTATCCCCGAGGGTCACGACCCGACCAAAGAGCGCATTCAGTCGGCCGAAGAACGGGCCAAATATGACGACACCACCAAATGCATTTTGTGTGCCGCCTGCACGACGTCCTGCCCGGTCTTTTGGACTAACGAGCAGTACTTCGGGCCGGCCGCAATCGTCGCCGCCCACCGCTTTATTTTTGACAGCCGTGACGCTGGCGC
>JBDNFV010000316.1:0-8847 GCA_041689635.1 Candidatus Nanopelagicales bacterium
CAGCATGTCAGTGCGAGTCGAGGACAGGGGTGGGCATGAGCGTTTTGGTTAAGCCGTGGAAGTTATCGGCAAGTATTGCGCTGTGGGTGATCCTCGGTCTTTATCTGGCGGCTGCCCTTCGACCGGAAGGAACCCTCGCCTCACTTGATGTCATTGTCGGATTCTTGCCGGTCGTCTTCGCGCTGTGGCACCTGACCCGCTGGGCCGGAGCACCGACCGCAATCGGATCCTTCGTGGTCATTGTCGTCACCAGTTGGAGCTTCGAGGCGGTTGGTGTAGCCACCGGCCGGGTCTTCGGTAACTACTACTACCCACCGGATATTCTCGGTCCACTTCTGGTCGGCGTCCCGCCCCTGATCATGTTGCAGTACTTCGCGATGGGTTATTCCGCACTCGTGATGGCGCACGCGATTTCCGGCACGCTCTCCGCCCGCACGACGGGGATTCGACTCGTCGCCACCTCCGCCCTAGCCGCGCTCACCATGGTCGTGCTCGACCTGTCAAGTGACCCAATGCAAAGCACGGTTCTCGGCGACTGGATCTGGCGAACCGGCGGTGCCTACTTCGGGGTGCCTATCCAGAATTTCTGGGGGTGGTTCATCACGACGTTCACGTTCTTCATGATTGTTGCGTTGCTATTCCTGCGTCGCAACGCCACCGCCCACATCCAGAGAACCCGCCCGAATTGGTTCTACCTGCAGGGGCCGTTGCTTTACGCCGGGTACTGGCTGCCAATCGTTTTGCGGCCCCTCCTAGGGGAGTCCACCGACACCGCCCTGGCAATGGCCGGGGTGGCCGGCTTCGCCATGAGCCTGCCGATCTTGGCATCCGTGCTGTCGATCTACCGCCCCGGTCGCACCCGAGGCTAAAAGTAGCGAGCAGTTCCCCACTCCGGGGGCGGCTTTAGGGAAGTAGTCGGGTAGATGCCCGCGTTTGGGGCTGCTTCAGGCGCGAAAACCTGGCTCCCCCATCTGGACTCGAACCAGAAACCCTTCGATTAACAGTCGAATGCTCTGCCAATTGAGCTATGGGGGAATGACCGCCGAAGACTATCAAGTGGCCGGGCGCGGACTACACGCCGAGGGTATTTCGAAGTTGCGCCAAGGCCCGGTCAGCACTCGCGCTGGTGATCGGGTCACCCGGGTCAAGGTCACCGTGGAATTCAAGTAGCCAGGAAATCTCGGTGCTGTTGGGTTCACGCCGACCGATTGCGGTAACGCTGCCTCCGGTGTCCAAGGTCAATGTTTCGCGAAACAGGACACTTGCGGTAACCCGATCGCGAACCATGGGCGGGACTTCGCCGCAGGGGTCAAGGTAGAGCTTGGTCAGAACATTCTGGTTGGTAGTCACTTCCAACCACGGCTCTTCCCACGTCGCTTTGGCGATCTGGGTCCACGCGATGCGTTCGGGGTCTGTGTTGGTTGCGAAATAGAGGGCTTTGTCTGTTGCGATCACAACCGGTGGCTCATAAACCTTGGGACCAAGGGCAGTTGCCATAATCCGCTCGTCCTTGGGAACGTTTAATAATTTTGCATCGGCCTCGAGTTGTTTGTGAAATTGATTGCGTCCAAACATCAGGCCTCACCAAATGAGATCTGACGCAGTGAACGCCGGTAGGTTTCCATGTCAACAAGTTGATTCAACAATTGGGCTGGGTCTCCGTCTTCTTCTGATCTGGTGAGTTGACCTTTAAGTTCATCAATTTTTTTTGACGAATCCACTTCGAGTAGTCGTGCGATCATGCCGACCGCGTATCGATCCTCGGTGCCGGGTTCGGTGGGCATTGGTTCAACCGTAAGTTCACGAATTGTTGAACGCACTTCGTCGTTCTCGGCATTGGCGAGCACCGCGTCGATCCAGGCCATGCCATCGAGTTCCTTGGATGGTCCACCCGCTTTGGCTATGGCTACATGAACCGATGCGGCCTTGGGGTGGGTAAACGTCGACTCGTCGACGGATGCATACCAGTCACTGACAGCACCGGGAAGTTGTAAGGCCGCTTTAAGTGATTCGCGTTCAACACTTGAACCAATGGTGGATTTGCGCGACTGATTCGATGCTGGGGCGCTTCCGCCAATTGCTTTAGCAACGGTAACCGGGTCCATGCCGAGCCAACCTGCAAGACGCCTGGAGTATTCCGGTCGCAATGCGGTGTCGCGGATTTTCCGGACAATCGGGGTGGCTTCCTGTAGTGCGGCGATGCGACCTTCACTTGTATTGAGGTCGTAGGAGGCCAGTACGGATTTGATGGCAAACTCAAATAGTGGAACCCGACTCTCAATGAGTGCCCGGACCGCTGCATCCCCTTGTTGCAGTCGCAGGTCACACGGGTCAAGGCCGCCGGGCTCAACGGCGACGAAGGTTTGGGAGACGAATTTCTGGTCCTCTTCAAAGGCCCGCAGTGCTGCCTTTTGACCGGCAGCGTCACCGTCAAAGGTGAAGACGACCTGCCCGCGCATTCGGTCGTCATCCATGAGCAGCCTGCGCAGGACCCTGATGTGGTCGGCGCCAAATGCCGTACCGCAGGTTGCTACCGCCGTTCCCACACCGGCGAGGTGGGCGGCCATAACGTCGGTGTAACCCTCAACGATCACGGCTTGCTGTTCTTTTGAAATCAGGCGCTTGGCAATGTCTAGGCCATAAAGCACCTGACTCTTTTTGTATATCGGTGTCTCCGGGCTGTTGAGGTACTTGGGTCCTTCATCGTCATCATAAAGTTTGCGGGCACCAAACCCGATTACTTCACCGCCGAGTTCGCGAATGGGCCACACGAGCCGGCCACGGAAACGGTCGTAGATTCCCCGGTTTCCTTGGGAGACGAGTCCGCCGGCAAGGAGCTCCTGGTCACTAAAGCCCGCTTGGCGCAGGTGCTTGGTGAGGGCGTCCCAACCTTTAGGGGCATAACCCACACTGAAGGTTGCACAGATTTCTGATTCGAATCCACGCTGGGTGAGAAACTCTCGCCCGGTGTGGGCCTCGGGGGTGAGTAGTTGCGTTTCGTAGAACTCGGTTGCTTTTTTGTGGGCCTCAACCAATCGCTTGCGTTGGCCCTGTTGCTTGTTCGGGCTTGCTCCCCCGTCCACGTATTGCAGTTGAACGCCCGCTTTGTCAGCGAGTTTTTCCACCGCTTCAGCGAAACTGAGATGATCAATTTTTTGCACGAAACTGAGCAGATCCCCACCCTCACCGCAACCGAAGCAGTACCACATGCCACGACTCGGGGTGACGTGAAAACTGGGTGAACGCTCCTCATGAAAGGGGCACAAACCCTTGAGCGAGCCCCCACCGGCGGATTTTAATGTGACGTATTCGGAGACCACCTGATCGATCCGGGCACGTTCACGAACGAGAGCAATGTCCTCGTCTCTGATCCGGCCCGCCATGTGGGCAGTCTACGTCCGGTGCGCACGTGCCCTCCGATCCAAGGTTGAATACTCCCATGGCTTTCGACACACACCACCAGGACCAATCCGGGCTCGACGTTGTGGGGCTTCGCGCTGATACCCGCGGATGCACCGAAGTGGTTCACCTCAATAACGCCGGCAGCGCCCTACCGCCTTCGATCGCGGTGGACACCATGGTTGAGCATTTGCGCCTTGAGGAAATGATTGGTGGGTATGAAGCACACGCTCGCGCTGCCGGGCGCATCGATGCCGTTCGCGACTCGATCGGTGCCTTACTGGACACCAGCGGCTCCAATATTGCCCTGAGTTCCTCGGCCACGGAATCTTGGGACAGAGCGTTTAGCGCGATCACTTTCGCCGGGGAATTTGGATCCGACACTCGGGTTCTTGCCTCCTCCTCGGAGTATGCGTCCAATGTTTTGCCGGTCATGCAACTAGCTCGCCACCATGGTGTTCAACTTGAATTTATTCCCGATGATGAAAACGGGGTGACCGACGTTGCGGCGCTGGAGTCAATGCTGGATGACGACGTTGCGGTAGTACTCATCAATCACTGCCCGAGCCAAAACGGTTTGATTAACCCGGTGGCCGCCATTGGTCACGCATTGGCACGGGCGCAATCACATGCATGGTACCTGGTTGACGCCTGCTAATCGGTTGGGCAGCTGCCGGTTGACGCTGTCGCGATTGGGGCTGACTTTCTGAGCGTGACCGGCCGTAAATTTGTTCGCGGTCCGCGCGGGACCGGGTTCATGTATTGCTCACCACGCGCATTGGCTGAACTTGAGTCGTTCCCCGCCGACCTACACGGAGCAAATTGGAACCCCGGTGGTTACAGCATGCGTAGTGATGCCCAACGTTTTGAATCGTGGGAGAAAAGTTATGCGGCCCTACTTGGCCTCGGCGCCGCGGTTGACTACTCACTCGCATTAGGCATGGACGCAATTTCTCAGCGAATTGATTACCTGTCCTTTGAATTGCGCCGAATGCTTGGGGAGATTTCTGGCGTTCAGGTTCTTGATCGAGGGATTGACAAAAGTGGAATCGTTACGTTCAACCACGAACGAGTGGATGCCGCGGAAATTGTTGCCGGATTGAAAAACTCGGGAATCAACGTGTCCTTGGGAACACCCGAGTATTCGCAGGTTGACTACATTGCCCACGGTGTGAGTTCACTTGTTCGGGTGTCACCGCACGTGTACAACACACTAGAGGAGCTTGAACGCTGTACCGAAGTGGTTCGTGGCCTCACCAACTAACGACACAATTGATTGTGCCACTGCTCAATACTGATGTCGGTCAGGCTGGCAACCTGATCAATGACCACACGGAAGCGTTGTGCATCAGTTGTCGCAGCCGCATGGGTCGGCTTGAGCCAACGCTCTAGATGGCGGCCTTCATCCAACACAAGTGCGTGCACGAGTTCGGCGATGATCTCGCGCTGACGGGCGTAAGCGCGATCGGCGCCCGGCCGGTTCATCACCCACTTAACCGCGACGGATTTCATGACCGCGACTTCGTCGCGCACTTCTTGGGGAACAATGAGGGTGGCGTCGTAGCGCGTTAGCCGCTGGTCTCCGTATTGCCGCTGGGTTGCGATATGCGCCGAAACACTGAATCGGCCGATCAGGTGGCTGGTGAATTTTTTGAGCATCACCATGCTGCGCATTGAGCCATCAAATGAACTCGGGAAATAGTCAAGGTTTCGCAGCCTCAACACTGCTTCCTGTAATTGCTGTAGTGAGATCTGCGGCACATACCTTTGCTGGGCAATGAGACACAGTTCATCGGTAACATTTTTATCGCCAAACTCAAGAATAGAAACCAAACCTGAGTGGACGGCGTCTTCGAAGTCATGAACCGAGTAGGCAACGTCGTCTGACCAATCCATCACCTGTTCTTCCAGGCACGTCTGGGTTCCCGGAGCGCCTTCACGCAACCACGCGAAGACTTCTGCGTCGTCTTCGTAGTAGCCAAACTTTGGGTTATCGGGAGTTCGTGCCCACGGGTATTTACAGGAGGCGTCCAACGAGCCCCGGGTGAGATTCAGACCCGCCGACTCGTCATCTTCGGTCAAAACTTTTGCTTCTAGTCGACTGACAACCCGCAACGTTTGGGCATTACCTTCAAAGCCACCAATTGAGTCGGCGAGACGATTCAGTTCCTCTTCACCATTGTGACCAAATGGTGGGTGACCAAGGTCATGGGCGAGACCGGCGACTTCGACCAGGTCAGCGTCGCAGCCCAGAGCATCGCCGAGTTCGCGGGCGATCTGGGCGACTTCGAGGGTGTGGGTGAGTCGGGTGCGCGGGAAGTCGGCGACCCCGGCTACTTGGACTTGCGTCTTGGCGGCCAGCCGACGTAAGGCTGAGGAGTGAAGTACGCGGGCGCGATCACGAGCGAATGCACTACGACTAATTTCCTTTACCGGTTCGGTGACCGGTCGCGCGACATCGCGTTCGTCGTAACCCTCCGGGATCGGCACGCACCCGACTTTACCGGTTTGCGAGGATGCGAGGAACCTGCCATTGGTTGTAGAGGTAGTACCGGACCAAGGCAATTGCTTCGCGCGCAACGTACTCGGAGGTTAAGGATGAAGCACCTTCACCGGATGAGGGTGTCATGTGGGCATCAATTCCGTATTTACCGGCCGTTACCTGCGCCCGAGCCGAGTGAGCCGGGTCGGTCACGATGGTGGCCGACGTCCAACCCAAGTCATTGAGCAAGGTGGCGACCACGGCCAGAGTACCGAGGGTGTCGGTTCCGGTGGGCTGTAAAATAACGTCGTTTTTGGGGACACCCAGTTTTTCCAGCTCTGCTTGGGATCGTGCAAATGAGCGCTGAGGTCCGGTCACCATAACCACAGGGGCAACCCCTGATTTATACAGTTCGGATGCCCGCTCAAGCCGTTCATTTTTCGCGGCATTCTGGTTGTTCCACGCCCCGGTCGGATCCATAACCACGATTACCCGGGTTGGGGTTTCGTCTTCAATTTGTGACGTCAGAACTATCTGGGCGGCCGCACCAATGGGGATCAGCAGAAGCACACTGATTCCCAGTGTGAGTAAAAATGTGACGATGCGCGCCGGTGAAGGTGCCGGTTCCAGAGCCACTGCCCCATATTTACAGGTTTACCCTCCGGTTGGGTGGTGCGACACATGCGAACCAATCGGCAGACACAACCGGATCAACCCAGTGCGGCCCGCCCCGATTCAAGCCGGGCTACCGGGACTCTAAAGGGTGAACAAGAAACGTAGTCCAAGCCGATGGAGTTGAAGAAATGAATGGATGCGGGATCCCCCCCGTGTTCACCGCACACGCCGCAGAAAATCCCTGGGCGCGCTGCCCGACCTTTCATGATCGCCTCCCGCACGAGTTCACCAACACCTTCGGTGTCAATCGATTCAAATGGTGACACGGGAAAAATTCCCAGATCGAGGTACCGGCTGAAGAACGCTGCTTCCACGTCGTCGCGGCTAAAGCCCCAAACCGTTTGGGTAAGGTCATTTGTTCCGAATGAAAAGAACTCGGCCAACTCGGCAAGATCTCCTGCGGTAATCGCTGCGCGTGGGAGTTCGATCATGGTGCCGATCGGGATTTCTAATTCGATTTCTTCTTGGGCCAGTACCGAGTCAATGACTTTATTGACCTCTGTGCGAATGATGGAAAGTTCGGTGATCGAACCAACCAACGGGATCATCACTTCTGGGCACGGGTCACCACCGTTTCGTTTGCGATCACACGCCGCCAAGGTGAGCGCCTCAACCTGCATGGCAAAAAGGCCCGGCAGCACAAGCCCGAGTCGGACGCCGCGAAGACCCAGCATGGGATTTTGCTCACTGAGCCGATTCACGGCAGCGAGTAATGTGATGTCGGACTCACTCACTGTTCCACGTTCGGTGTCGACGGCAACTTTGACCGCTAGTTCAACGTGATCGGGGAGAAACTCGTGCAGGGGTGGGTCGATCAAGCGGACCGTCACGGGCAAACCGTCCATAGCCTGCAGGATTTCATTGAAGTCACTTCGCTGAAGTGGCATGAGTGCTGCTAAAGCGCGTTCATTTTGTTCGGCGGACTCGGAAAGAATCAAGTCTTCGATTAATTGGCGACGCTCCCCCAAAAACATGTGCTCGGTGCGTAACAGGCCGATTCCTTCAGCACCCATGCGACGTGCTCGTGCAGCATCGGGCCCGGTATCCGCGTTCGCCCGAACACCCATTCGCCGCTTGGAGTCCGCGTGGGCCATGATTCGATCAACGGATTCAATGAGCGCGGCGGTTGCCGAATCAACGTCTACCAATGCAGCTACCTTGCCGTTCTCAAAAAGTGTGACAATTGGGCTTGCGGTTACCGGGACACTGCCCAGGAACACTTCACCGGTGCTGCCATCAATTGAAATGAGGTCACCGGCGGTGAGAATCTGACCTTGGGCCGTGGTGAGTTCACCTTTTTTCGTGTCAATGCGTAGCGACTCAGCGCCGCACACTGCCGTTTTGCCCATTCCACGCGCAACAACCGCTGCGTGCGAAGTCTTGCCACCGCGGCTGGTCAAAATTCCGGTTGCGGCGACCATGCCGGCCAGATCCTCGGGGGTTGTTTCACGCCTCACCAGGATCACGTCCACTCCCAGTGCCGCCTTGTCAACCGCCGCTTGGGAGGAGAACACGATTTCACCTACGGCAGCTCCGGGGGATGCGTTCGTGCCTTGACCAATCAAGGTTGACTCGGCATCTACATCAAAGCGAGGGAATAACAGTTGGGCGAGTTGGGCTCCGCTCACGCGCGACAAAGCTTCATCGAGGGAAATTACACCTTCATCAACTAATGAGTTCGCGATGCGAAATGCAGCAGCAGCCGTTCGCTTGCCAACGCGTGTTTGTAGCATCCACAGTTTTCCGCGTTCAACCGTGAATTCGATGTCGCACAGATCCCGGTAGTGGTCCTCAAGTTTTGTCATATTCGACATCAGTTCGGAATAAGAATGTGAATCTATTTCATCTAAATAACTCAACGGGTGTGCATTGCGAACACCGGAGACAACGTCTTCGCCTTGGGCATCCGGAAGGTAGTCTCCGTACACACCCTGATCACCGTTTGCCGGATCCCGGGTGAAGGCAACACCTGAGCCAGACCCAAGACCCGATTCACCATCGCCTGCGTTACCGAACACCATGGCTTGCACGTTAACCGCGGTTCCCAAATCGTGCGGGATATGTTCCCGGCGGCGGTAAATCCGAGCCCGCTCGGTGTTCCAGGAATCAAAAACCGCCAAGATCGCTCCGGCGAGTTGTTCCTTTGGCTCTTGCGGGAACTGCGTATTCGTTTCTTTATTTATAATCTCCTTGAACTCACGCACGAGTCCCTGCATTGCGGTAACGCTGAGTTCAACATCTGTTCCAACACTTTCGCTTGCTTTGGCTGCATCAATGCGTTCTTCAAATGG
>JBDNFV010000317.1:0-1290 GCA_041689635.1 Candidatus Nanopelagicales bacterium
TGAAGCAACCCAGGTTTGATGCAGTGTCCATAATGTGGCTGGAGGGCCACAGGAAGGGAGACTGCTGTTATGGCACGTCCATCGAAGTACACATCGGAGTTGCGGCGTCGAGCCGTTGAGGAGGTGTTGGATCGGGATCGGTCGGTGACTGAGGTTGCCCGGTCGTTGGGAATCGCGACACCAGAATCGGTTCGGCGTTGGGTGATCCAGGCACGCATCGATCGGGGTCTGGTCTCGGGACCGACTACCGAGGAGATTGCCGTGATCAAAGCGTTGCGTAAGGAGGTGGCCGATCAGCAACGAACAATAGAAATTTTGAAGGCGGCAACCAGTTTTTTTGTGCGAGCGGCCGACCCGCCGCACAAGTGACGATTGCCTTCATCGACGAGTATCGGGACCGGTTCCCAGTTGCTGTGATGTGTCGGGTGTTGAAATTTTCGGAGCGCACTTATTACGCAGCGAAGGCCCGACTTCCGTGTGCGAGGGTAATAACCGATGAGGTCCACAAGGTCATGATCAAGAGCGAATGGACAGCGAACTATTCGTGTTACGGGGCTCGCCGGTTACATAAACATCTCAACCGGAAGCGTTACCAGGTTGCCCGTTCCACGGTTGTCCGGCTGATGAAAATTTTAGATATACACGGTGTGCAACGCGGAAAGAAGGTATTCACCACCCATCCCGATAAGACAGCTGTGCGGCCACCTGATCTAGTGAAGCGTGACTTCACTGCCCAGGCACCGAACCAGTTGTGGCTAGCCGACATCACATATTGCTCAACATGGGAAGGCTGGCTGTATGTGTCATTCATCTTGGATGTGTTTTCCCGGATGATCGTCGGCTGGCAGATCGCACCTCACATGCGCACCGATCTAGTGTTGGACGCATTAGAAATGGCAACCTGGCAACGCCAAGTCGCCAACGGTTGTGTGCATCACAGCGACGCCGGCTCGCAATATACGTCTCTTCGTTACACCGACCGTCTCGATGTTGCCGGTCTGGCCGCATCGATCGGAACCATCGGAGATTCATACGATAACGCAATGGCTGAAGCGCTCAACGGAACGTTCAAAGCCGAACTCATCAAACTCCATGGACCATGGCGAACACGCCACCAACTCGAACTCGCAATCATCGAATGGATCGACTGGTACAACCACCGACGACTTCACTCAGAAATCGGTGACATCCCACCCGCCGAACAAGAAAGCAACTGGTATCGTCAACAAGATCTGGTCACCACGACCGGAAACCTATAAACCGGCACTGCACCAAACATGGGTTGCTTCA
>JBDNFV010000318.1:0-10301 GCA_041689635.1 Candidatus Nanopelagicales bacterium
AAGAAACCCGCAAACTCGAAGCCGCCCTAGGAACTGGTATCAAAGGAATTGAAAGCAATGAGATAGAGACCATGGTTCTGCAGCGCCGGTGCGTACGTGCCCGACGGGATCTGCCCGAAGGGACCACGCTGGTACGGACCGACGTGGAAGTACTTCGTCCTGCTCCTCGGCAGGCAATCCCAGCACATGAAGTAACAGGGGTCCCCGGCAAAATCACGAGAAGGGACATCCCTGCAGGTGATCTGATCACGTGGGATGACCTCGCTTAACGGTTAATGGGCAATCCCTTAATGGACAAGACCTGTGTGTATCTCAGCGACACCGACGGAATTCATGACCTGCGCTGGCGCACTGCACTCCAATCCATGGGCTGGCGAGTCGATGTCGAGGTTTCTGACTCGCACACGCCCGTTATTGCCGGTCCACTCACAGCAGGGTCTCTCTCACGATTGGATCAACTGAGGAACCCGGTCATTGGACTGTCGTGGGGCTGGGATCTGCATGCCGCTAAGGACCATCAGCCGGCTGACTGGCTTGATAAACTTTCGGGACTCATCGTCGATTCAGTCCCAACGAGGGATATCGCACTTGATTTAGGTATGAATCCTGATTTAATCGCCACCATCCCATGGGGCATTGACCTAGACAAATTTCCGCCACGGGGCAGCGATCGCGCCGTTGATCTATCAATTCTTAGCCTGCGTGCACATGAACCTCTGTACCGCATTGACACTATTCTCGAGGCCGTCGCACTGCTTCAACAACGAGAAGTCACGTGCTCATTAACCATTGGCAATGACGGGTCCTTAACGCACAAGTTGAAACGTCAGGTGAAAGAACGTGAACTTCGCTGCGTCAGTTTCATTGGGCGTGTGCAAGAGTCACAATTGTCTCAACTTTTCAGCCAACACGGGATTTATGTGTCGGCGGCCGAAACTGATGGCACGTCGGTGACCCTATTACAAGCGATGGCAACGTCAATACCCGTGGTTGTCTCCGATAGTCCCGGGAACAGCGCTTGGCTCCACAGTGCACCTGGGCCGACCGGAATGCTCTTTGAACTCGGGAATCCGGCCAACCTTGCGCACACATTGCATGACATGGTTGCCCACCCGGAGCGGGTTAGCACAATGACACGAAATGCCCGCGCGCTCGTCGTGCGAGACGCAGATTGGAGTCAAAATATTTGGCGATTAGCTCAACTTTTGGATCTCACGTCGACGTAACCATTAATACGTGCTTCACCGACGTCCCTGGGTACTAATCTGAGCATATGCGCGATCAAAGAACGATTATTTTCGATTCAAAGAATATTTGGCGGGTCAGTTTCATCGTTCTTGCCGTCGTGGCGATCGCGCTACTTCTCGCGTTCCTGCTCGAAGATGGTGGCGGCGTAATCTTCATTGTCCTGATGGCGTGGTTTGCCTCAATTGCGATGGAGCCTGGTGTTAGTCGGCTGGCCAGACACATGAGGCGTGGGCTCGCAACGGCTACCGTGATGATTTCCATATTTGTTTTCTTTATTATTTTCAGTGCCACTTTCGGAAACCTGCTGATCAACCAGATCGCCGAACTCATTGAGAGTTTGCCGGGAATCCTTGACAGCGCACTGGCTTGGTTTAATCAGCGCACGAATTCCAACTACGAAGTTGCAGACCTCTGGGAACAACTCAATCTGACCCCGGAGAAGTCGGCGGAATATGCCTCTGCCGTACTGCAGGGGGTGCTCGGATTATTGGGCTCCCTTGCTCTCGGGTTTTTTGGACTCTTCACTATCGGTCTTTTTACTTTTTACCTTTCGGCGGACGCACCGAGATTTCGTCGCTACATCCGGTCACTATTTTCCCCAAAATTTCAGCCTCTTGCCGAGCAGGTGTGGGGTGTCACTGCGGAGAAGACGGGAAACTACGTCGCAGCGCGCATTGTGCTTGCCGCAATAAATGGTGGCACGACCGCGATAGTTTTCCTCGCAATTGGCATGCCATCGTGGCTGGCTCTGGGGATCTGGACCGGGCTCGTGGCCCAATTCGTGCCCACAATTGGCACCTACATTGCGATCGTGCTTCCTGTCCTCGTTGGTTTACTCAGCGGAAATCCATGGATCGGAGTCATCGCCCTGATCTGGGGGATTCTTTACCAGCAGGTCGAGAATCTCACCTTTGAGCCAAGAATTAGTGCGCGCGCCGTCAACGTTCATCCGGCCGTTGCTTTTGCCGCCGTCCTACTCGGGGCAGCACTCTTTGGCGTGGCCGGTGCCTTACTTGCGGTTCCAATAGCTGCCATGGCCATTAGTATCGTTGAGTTACGAAAATTACGTTATGAAGTGCCACTTGAGGAACCCGTAGAATTAAAAAAACCGAAAAAAAAGTGGTCAATGCCGTGGAAGAAGGAAACATGAACATTACCGATCAGAGTTTGCGCCGTTGGAATTTGATTGCCGGATTTGCGCATCTCACTCAACTGATCATCATTGTGGTGCTGGCAAAAGACTTCACTCTGCCTATCACCGCCACGTATTTAGAGGGTCCACCCGGGACAACTCCAAGTGAAACGGTCATCTTATTTAATTCCCCGATTGCTTGGGGTGTCGCCTTGTTCTTCGCGCTTTCTGCTTTCTTCCACTTCTTGGTCGCGAGTCCCCTGTCTTTCGCGAAGTATGTTGAAGGACTGAACCTGCAGCACAATTATTTCCGGTGGGTTGAATACTCGATTAGTTCTTCGGTCATGATTGTTCTGATTGCTCAAATTACTGGAATCGCCGACGTAACAGCATTGATTGCTATTTTTGGTGTCAATGCGTCAATGATCCTTTTCGGTTGGCTGCAGGAGAAATACGAGCAGCCGGGAAGCGGAGGAATGTTGCCGTTTGTGTTCGGTTGCATGGCTGGAATCGTGCCGTGGATCGCCATCACAATGTACGTCGTTTCACCGGGATCAACATCTGTTGAACAAACCCCCGCCTTCGTCTATGGGATTATTGTCTCGCTTTTCCTGTTCTTCAACTCATTCGCACTGGTCCAATACCTGCAGTACAAGCAGGTGGGAAAATGGGCCAACTACCGTTACGGTGAACGCGCCTATATTTTTCTCAGCCTGATTGCGAAGAGCCTGTTGGCTTGGCAGATTTTCGCCGGAACGTTGGCCACATAACTTTTTTGACGAAAGTTCACAATTCTGGGGAATCTATGAGTTAACGTCCATTAATCGCTTGTATACCGATCAAGGCGTGAAACGAGGACAGAACTTTGCCATGCCGTGACCGCGTAATGTGGGAAATATTTATTGCTCAACAGATCCCATGCTTTTCGTGCGACGTCCTCCGAAGCCAAGACCTCGATTCTAATATTGCCCCCCTCAACCTCGCTCAGACGTCGGTTTGCCGGACCAGCCCCGCGCGCCTGGGTAATTGTCCAACCAACCACACCGCACGAAGTCAGTTCATCAATGAGCCGATTCTCAACCAGTGACTCCGCGACAATTGTCAGCAAAACGACAGTTTGTAGGTCTTCGCTCACGTGAACCACCCCTCCAGGGATTGGGCAATAAATAGGTAGATCGGTATTCCTAGAATCAAATTAAATGGGAACGTCATGCCAAGGCTTGCGGTAAGAGTTATGCCTGGATTCGCACTTGGCAATGCAAGCCGAACGGCCGCCGGGGCTGCGATGTAAGACGAACTCGCACATAAAACTCCCAGTATCATGGCTCCGCCGACAGAAAGCCCGGCGATATAACCGCCAATTATTCCCAGGGTCCCCGCAAACAGCGGGAAGATGATTGCAAAAGCAATCAGCCCAAAACCTGCTTCTTTAACCGAACCAAGGCGGCGACCCGCCAGAAAACCAAGTTCCAGTAGGAAGAGGGCAAGAACACCGGTAAACAAAGATCCAAAGAATGGCTCAACCCGTTCGTACCCGTTAGCTCCGGTGAGCAATCCAATGATGAGCCCACCAGCGAGAAGCAGGATGGATTTGCCAAAAATGATTTCCCGCACCCATCCGTCCTGTTGTGAACCCGACCCGCTCCGGCTGAGGTATCGGCCAGCGAGTAACAGCCCAACAATGATGCCCGGAATTTCCAAGACGGTGAGAAGTGTCGGCATAAACCCTTCAAACGCGATGTCCAGGCTCTCAAGAAAGACGATTGCTGCCGTGAATGTCACGAGAGATGTTGATCCGTAGTGGGCAGCCATTGCTCCTCGGTCAACTGGATCGAGCTTGGTTAGGTATTTCAAAACGATAAAGACCAGGATTGGGATAAGCATTCCAAGGACGAGGGCGACCCCGATGGGGGCGAGTACTTCCGCTGGGTCAGAAGCTCGGAGGGCAACACCACCTTTGAGACCAATGGCAAAAAGAAGGTACATGGAAGTGGCTTGGTAGACCGCATCGGGCAAACGAAGATCCGTTTTTAGAGCAACCGCGATCAAACCAAGCACAAACGCCAACACTGGGACTGACGTAAAATTAGTGAGCGCTTGCGTCAATGAAGTAGCGAAGTCCACGGCCAGATACTAAATGCACGTAGATTCTTTCGTGCATTTGGGTTTCTTAACTGATTTTTGCCTCGGCGCGTGCGATCAACATGTTGACAACCGAGCCGAAACCAGAAAACCGTGGATTCGTGGTAGCCCCGGATTGAAACCGTGCCCAGATTTGTTGAATGATCACCGAAAGTCTAAACAATCCATAGATCTCATAAAAATCTATATGTGCTGTGAGTGATTTCTGGACTTCTCCACCCATAGCGGCGCCGTAACGTTCGACGACCTCTGATCTGGTCAGCATCCCGGGAGCATCCGTCGGTTGCATTCGAACACCAAAATAAGCAGGATCGTCATTAGCTTGAACCCAATACGCCAACGCCGCACCTAAGTCCATGCAGGGATCGCCGATAGTAGACATCTCCCAGTCAAGGATTCCAATCAATGCACCGGTTGAATCAAGAACGAGATTGTCAAAGCGCCAATCCCCATGGATGAGCGCGTGTTTGACGTCGGGTGGTTGCGTGCTTGCCAGCCAAGTCATCAGAGTCTCGGCATCTGGAACGTCCTCGGTGCGAGCATCGCGATAACGCTTGGACCAACCAGACACCTGTCGGGCAACGTATCCCTCGCCACGATCAAGTTCGGCTAATCCCGATTCGAAAATGTTCACTTGATGAAGTTGAATCAGTGCATCAACCATGGATTCACTCAGGGCGCGAACAGCTCTCTCACTCGCACGTAAATCCGGTGGAATCGAATGACTTAAAATATGACCCTGGATATACTCCATGAGATAAAAGGGCGTACCCAGTACATTATTTTCTTCGCAGTAAGCAATCACCTTAGGAGCGCGATCCAGAACCGGGCCGAGTGCTCTCAACACCCGGGCTTCACGTCCCATGTCATGGGCGCTAGCGGCTTTGACACCGTGCGGCGGTTTCCGTAGTACATAAGCCACGCCGACCGAATCGGTTACCAGGTATGTCAGGTTGCTCGCGCCACCTTGAAACTGTAGTAAGTCCAGTGGGCCGATTAGTCCCACTCCATTGTGGTTGGCCCAGAGAAGTAGTGCCTCCAGGTCAAGTGCGTCTTCACCGCGCACGGCTGAAGTCCGGGAAGGGAGAGTGCTAGTCACTCAACGTGCCTCTCGTCACAGCCTGTTTTTGGATTTCCAGCCGGGCAAGATCTCGCAAGTGAACCTCGTCTGGTCCGTCAGCAAAACGCAATGACCGAACGCCGGCATACATTCGCGGCAGGACAGTATCTGGTCCAATTCCAGCCCCGCCAAATGTTTGCATCGCTCGATCAATCACTTGCAGCGCAGCACGTGGGGCGACGACCTTAATCGCAGCAATTTCACTGCGCGCATTCTTTGCACTAAAATTCTCAATCGTCCAAGCGGCTTTGAGAGTAAGGAGTCGCGCCTGGTCGATCGCAATGCGCGATTCCGCAATCCATTCCTGCACCACACCTTGATTAATTAGGGGTCCACCAAAGACTTCACGCTTTTCAGCTCGTTCAACCATTAACGCCAGGGCGCGCTCAGCAATTCCGATCGTGCGCATGCAATGGTGAATGCGGCCCGGTCCCAGCCGCGCTTGCGCAATTGCGAAACCGCTACCTTCCTCACCAAGTAAGTTAGTCATCGGTACCCGGACATTTTCGAAAGTTACTTCGCCATGCCCATGTTGATCGTGATAACCAAAAACGCTGAGGTCCCGCACAATTGTCACTCCCGGAGTTTTGAGCGGGACCAAAACCATCGACTGTTGCAAGTGACGAGGTGCACTCGGATCAGTTTTTCCCATGACGATCATGATTTGGCAGCGCGGATCCATGATTCCCGAGGACCACCACTTGCGACCGTTTATGAGATAGTCATTGCCATCGCGTTCAATGGAGAGCTGAATGTTGGTCGCATCGGATGATCCGACATCTGGTTCAGTCATAGCAAATGCTGAGCGAATCCTTCCTTGAGTGAGGGGTTCCAGCCATGTTTGTTTTTGTGCGGGGGTTCCAAACATGGAGAGGATTTCCATGTTTCCGGTGTCGGGCGCCGCGCAGTTCATGGCCTCTGGCGCAATATCGAGTGACCAACCCATGCGTTCGGCCATGTAGGCGTAATCCACCGCACCTAGTCCGTCCGAGAGACTGGGGAGAAAAAGGTTCCACAAACCAAGTGTTTGGGCCTTGCTCTTCAATTCTTCAACAATTGGCGGGACCGAATGCGGCTGACCTGATGCAATGAGTTCAGCCCGCTGATCTGCATAAATCGACTCGGCGGGAAATACCTCACTGCGCATAAAAGCATTTACTTGGTCAAGAAGAATTGCACCGCGTTCACTGAGTCCTAGTTCCATGCGGCCATCATGTCGTACTTGACGTATCCGTGACCACTACGACAATCCGATCCTGGGATCGAAGCGCCATGACCAGGGCAATGATCCAACCAATAATGGTCCAGCCAAGGAGTAGGTTCACCCAGAAAACCCCCCAATGCCTGACATCACGCAATGCCGCAATCGCCCACGGCAACATGTACAAACCGGACACGATTGCCAGAATGATCGCCACGATTTTGGTCGCGGTCCATGACTTGTTCTGCGGAGCGATTGAGTACGCAATTGTGGGTTCATTTTCCATGCGGAAAATCTAACACCAGCCGCTACCATTGCGCCATGTCTGCGCCAATTGAAAACCTGATCACGGTCGTTGAACAAGGGCATGTTCTCCTGATAGGGCTTAATCGACCAGATAAATGCAATGCGATGAACCTCGCGGCAATTAACCAGCTGGCCCGGGCGTATCAAATCCTCGAGGACGCACCTCACCTGCGTGTTGGGGTCGTCCACGCCCACGGCGATCACTTCAGCGCCGGACTTGATCTTGCCGAAGTTGGACCCGAAGTCGCCAAACGCGGTCCCGCGGCGCTTTCCGGCAATACAAGTGTTGATCCCTATGGGCTCTGGTCCAATAAGGTGAGCAAACCAATCGTGGTGGCCCTGCATGGAATTTCCTACACCCTCAGCATTGAATTGGCTCTCGCCAGCGACATCGTTATCGCCGCAGATGATGTGCGCTTTCGACAACTCGAGATTGGCCGCGGGATTATGCCCTTTGGCGGCGCCACCGTCCGGGCGGCCCAACAACTTGGTTGGGGCAATGCAATGCGATTCCTGCTTACCGGGCAAGAATTCGGCGCCGAGGAAGCCTTGCGCATTGGACTGATCCAAGAAATCACACCGGTGGGGCACGACACCGTTCGTGCAATTGAGATAGCAGAATTGATTGCCAAACAAGCACCCCTAGGCGTCTACGCGACACTCGCTAACGCGCGCGTCGCCCGCGAACGAGGCGAGGGGGCGGCCATTGAGCATTTGCAAAAGACCCTACCCGCAATTTTGGCGAGTAAGGACGCCGAAGAAGGAATTATGAGTTTCGTGGAACGGCGCGAAGGTAACTTCACCGGAGAGTAAGTGCACGGTCGAGCCCCGTACGAATATTTACTTGGAGTAAGCCTCGATGGTAAGTGTTTTCGCGCTCACCCAGACCAGTGTGCCCACGCTCAGTTTCAAATCCGCGAGGGACGAGTGGGTGATTGTGGCAACAACCGAAGGAGAGGCTTCAATGCTGACCCGAATTCGATCGTGCATTTGAGTGATCGCACGCACGGTTCCCTGCCACACATTGCGTGCACTGCCTTCGGGTTTATTCACGTGAAGGGTGATGGCCTCAGGGCGAAGCACAGCAAGGACTTCACCCTCCAACTGCTGCTGCGGTATCTGCAAAATTCCACCACCGTCGACGTGCAAAACACCGTCGTGTGCCGACCCACGGATCAGGTTGACACCCATCAACGCTGCGACGTAATCGGTTGCCGGCCGGGCCGCTAGTTCTCCGGGTGTGCCCTCCTGCGTGATGGCTCCGTCTTCTAAAACGATCACCCGGTCGGCGAGAATCATGGCATCGACCGGGTCATGGGTAACAAAAACCACGCAACCTTCGAAGGCTTTGATGTGCCGTGCGAGCTCGGTGCGCACACTCTCACGAGTCAGCGCGTCCAGTGCGGCAAGGGGTTCATCAAGTAACAGGACATCTGGTTCGGTCGCCAAAGCGCGAGCGAGAGCAACCCGTTGCGCCTGACCACCAGAAATGTGACTCGGCTTTCGATCCGCAATCTCGCTTATTCCCAATAAATCCATGTGCGAGTGCGCCTTTGCGTGGGCATCCTTTCTCGATGCTCCAAGCGATCTTGGACCGAAAGCAATGTTTTCCATGATGCTCATGTGCGGGAACAATGCGTAGTCTTGAAACACCACACCTACGGATCGATCTTGAGGTGGGACGTGGATTGACGGGGTGTCGTTCATCACTCGTTTACCAAAATTAATTTTACCTGAATCAATTTTTTGCAGTCCAGCGAGGACGCGCAGAAGAGTTGACTTTCCCGAGCCATTGGGGCCAAGGACTGCCGTTACTGTTCCCGAAGAAACGATCGTGTCAATAATCAGGGTGAAATCACCCCTCGTGGCGGTGAAGTTTGACGTAATTTTCATGACGTCCTCGTTTGCAGATACCTGCCACGTAGGCCAACGAGCACCCCAACGCTGACGACAAGTAGTACCAAAGAAAGAGCGATTGCAACGGAGCGGTCCGACTCGAGTGCCGTGTAGACCGCTAGCGGCATTGTCTGCGTAACGCCGGGGAAGTTACCCGCAAACGTGATTGTCGCGCCAAACTCGCCAAGTGCTCTCGCCCAACACAGCACGAGCCCCGCTATCGCTGCCGGTGCGACCATGGGCAGGGTTACTCTAAAAAAGATTCTTCGCGAACTTGCCCCCAGGGTTGCTGCCGCGTCCTCGTAACGCTGATGAAGGGAGCGAAAGCCGCCTTCAAGGGTAATGATCAAAAATGGCATCGCGACGAATGTCGCCGCAATCACCACTCCAAGGGTTGTGAAAGGAAACGTAATATCAAAGTTGTCATATAGGAATCTGCCCACCAGTCCACGCCTACCAAGCGCTTCAAGCAGGGCGACACCGGAAACAACAGGAGGGAGTAACAACGGAACAATCACCAGAGCACGCAGCAATCCAGTGAAAGGCAATACTTCTCGAGCCAGGAGCCATGCCATGGGAATTCCAAACAGTGCTGCGAGTGAGGTGGCCGCAAGCGAAGTTAAAAGTGAAAGCCGGAGCGCTTCCAACGCTTCGGGGGAGGAAATTATTTTTGGGAAAGCGTCCCACGGTGTTTGAGCAATGAGAGCGATCAGCGGAACAACCAGAAAGATCAGTGCGACCAGCCCAGGGACCAGCAAGAAAAGTGGGGCTCGTTGATTTTTCAATGTCTTACCAGGGCTTAGCGAAACCAAATGCGCGCAGAATCCCCTGAGAGGTGGTGTTGAAACGAACAAAATTCACGAATCGTTGGGCTAGCTCTTGGTTCTTTGAATCCGACACCATAGCAATTGGGTAAGTCGTCCCCACATTGTCTTTCAGCGGGATCTCGACAAACTCAACTTTGCTCCCAGCCGCTCTCACATCGGTGATGTACACGATTCCCACGTCTAGATCTCCGGAGATCACTTTGCCCAACAGCGACCGAACATCGAGTTCGCGCGTTACCGGTGTAACGGCGATGTTGTTCTTGCTAAAGAGTTCAACTGCGGCAGCACCACATGGGACGGCAGGATCGCACACTCCTAATAAGAGCCCACCGCGTTGTACATCCGCCAGACTTTTTATCTTTGCAGGATTTCCTGATGGTACCGCAATTGTCATGGAATTTTTAGCAAAAAGCAGGGGGCGAGCAACCA
>JBDNFV010000319.1:0-1241 GCA_041689635.1 Candidatus Nanopelagicales bacterium
AATAATGTTGCTGAGGGTGAAGCCAGCTTGACGACTCAAAGAAGCATGCAGGTAACTCAAGGAACGAATGGCCGCTATCGCGGTAAGTGGATAAATCGCAATATTGATGAAAGATGCAACGCCGATCATGACGTTCCAGAAGGGGTCGATCGCCCCAAGCTCAGTGAATGCTGTGCGGTACTCCCCTGCATTTTGGCCAATAAACCAAAAGAGCAGCCCCATGACAACCAGGCCCAGCACAATGCTAAAAATCAGTCCTTTACGACTTTTTTTGATGGGAAGCTCGGCGTTAATTTCGGACTCACTCACGCCGGAATCTTAGTCGTTGAGGGTGCAATAACAGGTACAACAAGACAGAATGACGCCATGAGCGACACAAATACTTTCTATGATCTAACTTTTACCGACAACAAAGGCAATGAGGTCGGCCTCGATGCCTACCGCGGTAAGCCGGTTCTTATTGTCAACACCGCCAGCAAATGTGGTTTCACCCCGCAGTACGAGGGACTACAAAAACTCTATGAGGAACTGGGGCCCCAAGGTCTTGTGGTGCTCGGGTTTCCCTGCGATCAGTTTGCGCACCAGGAACCAGGTGACGACGCGCAAATTGAAGAATTTTGCTCACTCAATTACGGGGTGAACTTCCCGCTTTCCACCAAGGTTGACGTTAACGGTTCCAAAACCGATCCGGTTTTCAAATTTGTTAAAGACCACGCCGGTGGGATGCTCGGCTCCGGCATTAAATGGAACTTCACGAAATTTTTGGTCAGCCCCGATGGCACAACCGTGCAGCGATTCGCCCCGACCACGAAACCGGCAGACCTCAAGCCCGAGGTTGAAAAACTTCTCACCGAAAAAGACTAGGATCCCATCATGAGCGATCGCGTAACAATTACCCCACTCAAAGACGGACCCGATCAGGTCACCGGCCCCGTTACCGTTTTCGATGAAGACGGTAACGTCCTCAAAGAGGCGGACTCGGTTTTCCTATGCCGATGCGGACACAGCGCCAATAAGCCGTTTTGCGACGGTTCACATAAGCGTGAGGGCTGGACCAGCGACTAACTTCCGAGTTCCTAGTTCGGGGTAAACGGGAACTGGCGCATGCTGCCATCGGCCCACGGTTGATCCACCGGGGACAACCGCTTGGCCGTTCGCTGCGCTTGCAAAATCACCTGCATGATTTTCAGTGTCCCGCTTGCTGCGGAGTTGGTGTAAAGGTTCGTCATCTCCGTTGGGTC
>JBDNFV010000320.1:0-2729 GCA_041689635.1 Candidatus Nanopelagicales bacterium
GACCCATGTAAATTTGTGTCCAGAAAACGCTCGTAATGTCCAATATCCAGGTCGGTTTCAGCGCCGTCATCAGTGACGAACACTTCACCATGCTGAAAAGGATTCATGGTTCCCGGATCCACATTCAGGTAGGGATCAAGTTTTTGCATCGTGACCCGCAAACCGCGGGCAGTCAACAAATTGCCTAATGAGGATGCGGTAAGACCCTTACCGAGTGAGGAGGCAACGCCTCCAGTGACGAATATGTGCTTTGTCCCAGTTTTCTCCACGGGAGTGAAGTGTATCAGTGTCGTGGAAGTGATCTCTGCGACTCGCGAAAAATCGACTCAAACTACTTTTTGGCGCCGATTTCGAGTAATTCCACCGCGTGCGCGCCACCGTGTTCGGAGTCCGGTAATCCAGAGAGCATCCGAGTGATTTCGCGGACCCGTTCCTCGCCTTGCACCAGCACAACGGATGTTTGGACCGAGTTGGCCGCGGCTATTTTCTCCACAACGAGATGTCGATCCGCGAAAGCAGCCACCTGCGGAAGGTGGGTGACCACGATTACCTGAGTGTGCCGGGCCAGTGCCGCCAATCTGCGCCCAACCTCCACGGCAACAGCGCCGCCGATACCCGCGTCAACTTCGTCAAAGATCATGGTGGGTACCGGGTCTTCGCCAGCGAGGGCTACCTCGATCGCGAGCATCACCCGGCTGAGTTCACCACCGGATGCACTTCGGGAAAGCGGCAAAAACTTGGCACCCTGATGCGCTGCAAGCATGAATACTGCTCGATCGCAACCACTTCGAGTCCATAGTTGGGGATCGGTTTCGATCTCCAGTTCGATCTTCACCTGAGCAAATGGCATGGCCAGACCACCAAGTTCGGACTCGATGCTGGCTTCGAGTTGCCTGGCCGCCATGGCCCGAGCAAGGGTTAACACCTGCGCAGTTTGGGTCATAACCGTAAAAGCAACCGATATCTCACGGTCAAGTTCTTCTAAACGAGAATCCCGGGACAGCAGGTCTTCCAACTCAATGTGTGCCCGATCGCGCCACGTGATCACATCGGTTAAGGATGGACCATATTTCTTTTTGATCGCTGACAGCCGGGATACTCGAATTTCTAAATCAGCTAGTTCCTGGGGATCGGCGTCAAGCGCTGCCAAGTAGCGGGCCAGGTCGGCATCAAGATCGGACATTTCAGCGGTTGCCGAGCGAATTCGCATCAGGTGTGGGGATAGCCCCGTGTCGAGTTCACCAGCGTGTTCCAGGAATTTGGCGAGAACGCCAAATTGTTCCAAAATTGACATCGAATTTTCGTCTCGCCCCGTGTCATTGGCCCCCGAGAGTACTTCCCGCGCCCGGCCAACGGATCCACTGATGTCATCAATATTGCGCATGATTGAAATCTTTTGTGCAGCGTGGTCGTCTTCACCCGCGACCACGTTGAGCTCGGCGATGTCATCGATTCCTTGCTCCAGCACGAACACTCTGGCTTTCTGGTCACTTTCGCTCGCGCGCAGGCGATCCTGCTCTTTGCGTAAGGTGCGGTAGAGACGCAGTGCCAACTGGTAGGCAGTTTTAGCCGTTGCTACCCCTTGCGCGCCAGCACGATCAAGTAATTCCAACTGTCTGGCAGCATCACGCAATAAGACCTGGTCTGATTGTCCGTGCAGTGCAATCAAATTTTCACTGACCGCCCGTAAGACGCTCGCCGGCACCTGTCTACCACCAAGGAAAATTTTTCCTCGACCACTGTGGGTGATCTCGCGTGAAATCAAAAGCGATAACTCACCCGAGTTATCAATTTCCTCGCACTCCCCGCCACTTTCTTCGACTAACGCGAGAACCAGGGGTCCGGCAGCTCTCGCAAATTTCACCTCGCAATCCACCCGGGCCCGATCGGCCGAATCGAGAACCAGTTCGGTACTGCCGCGATTGCCCATGAGCAGACCAATGCTCTGTAAAATCATCGATTTTCCAGCACCCGTCTCACCCGTCAGAACCGTGAGCCCAGGGTCAAGTTCAATGGAAGCCGACGCAATAATTCCAAGATTTGAGATTGTTAAAGACTCGAGCATGACGTACTCACTCTCACCAGCGCACACCTCATTTGCCAACACCACGCCAACCATCAACGGGCAATTGGAATTTCGCGACCAGTCGATCAGTGAAAGGGGATGTGACGAGTCGAGCAAAACGAACCGGCTGCTCGTGGGCGCGAACTTCAAGGCTTGATCCCGCGGCAACTGCAATCATTCGTCTTCCATCGGCCCACATGACAGCATCCGCTTCGGGCGAAAGTTCAAGTCGGATGATGCTCGTTGGCGCAATCACCGACGGTCGCGCGAACAATGAATGTGCACTTATCGGAAGAAGTAACAGCGCGCTGACTTCGGGCCACACGATTGGCCCACCCGCGGAAAATGCGTAGGCCGTCGAGCCGGTGGGAGTTGCACAGATAACGCCGTCACAACCCCAACGACTCAACGGATGGTCGTCAACGTGGGCGAGCACACTAATCATTTTTTCTCGGTCGTGTTTTTCCAAACTGATTTCATTAAGCGCCCAGGTGCGGTCCACCACACGTGAGTTTTGGACAACAACGACATCAAGGGCTAATCGCTCCTCAACACTCCATTGGCCACCGGCTATAGCATCGATGACGAATTGCAAATCTTCTTCCTCGGCTTCGGCCAAGAATCCAACGTGTCCAAGGTTTACCCCCAAAATGGCCGCGCCAGA
>JBDNFV010000321.1:0-5815 GCA_041689635.1 Candidatus Nanopelagicales bacterium
ACCGGGACAGCGATAACAACGAGGTCACAGGAAAGTGCCTCACCTGATTGGAGTTCTACCCGTACACCGGAACCGGTTGGTGACACGCTGACAACAGGGCGGTTGAGTTCAATGTCAAGGTTTTCAGCCAACATATCGGTGAGGTTATTGAGCCCACCTACAATCAAGCCGTCGCCACCAAGGTAATCGCGACCTTCGAAATAGGCTTTAACTCCAAAGTTTGAATCTGACAATCCGAAGTCCTGGGTGAGCTCAACGTCACTGGCCCACCGTTGCATCTCACTTTTTCCCGACCAGGAATTTTGTCGGAGCCATGCGGCCATGGAAAGTGAAGTTTTAGGCCAGGTGTTGTTCGGGTCTTCGAGAACACTTTGCAACTCACGTAGTTCTTTATTCGCTAGTAAATCTTGTTTCCCATTCACTATATTTCGTGCGCGAGTTTTGTAACTCGCCTTAACCGTGGTCAAGCCTGCCCGGGCCAATAAGGGTTCAAGTGGGTTTCCTTTTCGTGCATGAATCCAACTCGGTCCAAGTTCCAGCGGGATTCCGAGTGAGTAGTCGGTCTTGATGCGGCCCCCGGTTCTATTTCTTGCCTCAAGTATTCGCACACTTGCGCCAAGTTTTTGTAACTTGGACGCAGTTGCTAGCCCGGCTAGTCCGGCCCCAACAACGATCACTGATTTTCCGGTCACACCTCGGCCAACTTCTTCCACGTGCTTTGCCGCGTATGTACCCGAGCGCAAAGCCCCTTGCATTGTGGCCGGAAACGCTGGATCGCAGTATTCACCGGCAAAAACGATTCGCTGGGCAACGTCGGCCTTGGCAATTACCTGGCGCACGATTGGATTTATGCCTGGCGGAAGCGCCGAATAGGAACCTCTGGCCCAAGGATCCGTTTCCCAGCGACTCACAATTCCACCGCTTGCCGTGATCCCATTACCGATCCTGTGACGTTCTTCGGCTTGGAGGGAGAACTTGGGTATCAGGGTTGCGCCAAGAGTGGCTGCACCCACCCGCAACAAGGTTCGCCGTGAAAACGAACTTTGTTCACCCTTAAAAACGTCCACGCGTTAACTCTATGTTGAGTAGTTGGCACCTCGTTCCTCGATTTTTTAGCACTTTGATGCTAGTTGCAGATGCTAAGATGCTAAGATGCTTAAATGCGAACAACGGTGACGATCGAGGAAAATTTATACAGCGAGGTTAAGCAGTTGGCTGCGAGAGAAAAAAGTAGTGTGGGCTCGGTTATTGAAGACGCCCTGCGGCTTTTGCTACGAGAACATAGGGCGCACTTGGCTCATGTCGCGACTGAGCTCGCGCCTCTACCTACTTTCCCGGGCAAGTTGAATCTTCCACCTGGGATTGATCCAAACAGTACGTCCGAAATTTTGAACTATCTTGATGAAATCGATTTTCTAGAACGAAATGCTGGTGTCCATGAACACGGTTGACATCAATGTCCTGCTGGGCGCGTTCTTCGAAGGTTCTGCTGCCCACCGGGAAGCAAAGGACACGCTGGAAGTCCTTCGCAAGGGATCGCAGGCCCTGATCATTTTCCCAGTAGTTGCGTCCGGGTTCATTCGGATTTCAACAAGCCGACGAATGTCCAGTGAGCCCGTATCAACACAGTTGGCGCTTTCGTTTCTTCAGTCGTTGCTTTCCAGTCAACGTGATTCTGTCATGGATCCTGGAAGTGATTATTGGCGTGAATTTTGTTCACTCGTGTCGTACCACTCTGCGCGCGATGCCGACGTCACCGATTGTCAGATCGCGGCGTCTGCAATTGTCATGGGTGCGACGCTGTATTCATTTGATCGGGGATTCGCGCGGTTCAAGGCGCTCACTTGGGTTGACCCAGCAACTTCTTGATAAGGATCCGAGCCTTTTTAAGGTTCCGGCATCGCATCAAGGCGTTCACCGCTGGCACTAATACTCAGGTCAATGAAAATTTGTAGGGCTGGGATTCGTGAGCCAAACTTACGTAATGCCAACAGAATTGTTCGCTTTGGTAACGGTGGATCAAATGCCATGATCCGAATATCGGGGTCGCTTTCATCAACGGATAGTTTGGGCATGATCGAATACCCGGCGCCTGTTCGCACCATCGCTTGAACAGCGCCGTTGTCATTCGTTCGGAAAACATAACGCGGTTTAATGCCGGCAGCCAACAGTGATGTTTCAACCCGAAGGTGATCTGATTCCTCTTGTTGCGCAATGAAGGGTTGCTCGTGCAGTTCGCGGATCGGAACAGCGGTGCGTGGTGAATCAAGATCGGATCCGATGAGCACTTCGTCGTGTCGCGGCACGAGTAGAACCATGGGGTCTTGTCCGAGTTCAATTATTTGAAGCCGGGGGTCTTCAACCGGACCAACTAGAAATGACACATCGATTTTCCCGGAAACAAGGAGTTCGATCAGTTCGGCATTTGACTTTGACTCAATGAGTTCAACTTCAACACCGGGTGAATTGAGGAGTAGTTGCCCAACGACGGTTGGTAGGAGTTCGACCGAGACGCTTTGAAATGTTCCGCAGACAACTCGCCCTTTCGTCCCTGCAGCAAGATCATCGAGTTCTTGGCCGGCTTGTTCAAGACGGGCGATGATGAGTTCCGCGTGCTCGAGCAAGATTCGACCTGCTTCGGTCAGCGAGGCCGGCTTAGGTCCTTTTGGTCGATTAAAGAGTCGATGGCCAACGGCCTTTTCCAAAGACGCCGCCTGCTGGCTCACGGCCGATTGGGAAAACCGCAATACGTCGGCTGCTCCCCCAAAACTTCCTTCCTCGGCGATCGCCCTAAGGGTCAGCAACTGCTGGATATCGAGGTCCTGCAGATAGGCCATGCTGGAATTTTATCATAAGTAATTCTTATGTTTACCACCGTTTTTCAACGTTTGTTTTAATGATTAAGTGGGTTTACCTTCATTACATGACAACTTCTACCATTGAAATTATGAATTCCCTCGGTGAGGATCTGGCCAAATTCCAGCTTGACGATACCAAAATCAACAATTTCGTTGAACTGGTTAAAGGCGCAGCCGTTTCCCCGGTTGCCCTTGAAGTACTCGCCGACCGCAATGCTGTTTGGGTCGTCCGGGTCCGGGCATTTGCCCGCGTGAGCGCTGATCTGCGTAAGGCGTTTTAGACTCACTCCATCATGGCAAAAATGAGTAAGACAACTACCGCAGTCGGGATGCTCGTAGCTCTCCTCGCTGCGGCCATTTCTATGCCCGCGGGCGCCACTGTGCGAACCTCACCTTGGGACTCCATCAAGTCCTGGGAAACCGGGACCATCCAGCGCGTGGTTGATGGGGACACCATGTTGGTGAAAGACGACGTCACCGGTGCGGTCAGTCGCATTCGGTTCATTGGAATTAACGCCCCAGAAATTGATACTAAAACTCATAGTGGACAGTGTGGTGGCTGGCAAGCAAAAGCAGCACTCGAAGGCCTCGCGCCGCTGGGAACCAAAGTTCGTTTGGCATCCCTTGATCCCGCAAGCAAAGGATCTCGCGCCCGACCCCAGCGCACCGTGTTGGCTTGGAACCCAATTTCAACAGAATATGACCAAGACTTAGCGTGGGCGATGGCCGAGCGAGGTTGGGGCCACTGGTTCACCGTCCCCAACGAAGCCGCAATGAGCAGCCTGTACCGAGGGGTCATCAAATCAGCCCAACAACGCAAGGTTGGGATTTGGGACACGAGTTTGTGCGGTGAAAACGAACAACCCGATGCAAATATTGGATTGCGTGTCAATCGTTCAACTGAAGCACTCAACGACGAATGGGTGACCATTCGCAACCTCGGTGACGCCCCGGTTGACCTTTCCGGTTGGCGGATTCGCGACACGGGTAACGCGGCCGGTTACACGTTCCCAGGAGGCTCCCTGTTGAATTCCGGCGACTTCCGCACACTTCGCACCGGTGTCGGCACGTCCGGCGGTGCCGATGGCAGAACTCTTTATCTTGGTAAGAAAAAATTGGTATATCAAAATCCTGGAAGTGGTCCCTACTTGGTGGGTGACGCGGTCTACTTGCTCGACCGGTTCGGTAACTACCGTTTCACGCGCGAGTATCCGTGCTTAAACGGATGCGAACTTGATGCCCTCGAGGGCAGTGTTGTGATCTCCGAACTCTCTCTCGGCAAAAAGAAAGGCACCAAACGCGCCGCAACCCAATACGTGCGCCTTATTAACAACGGAATTGCAACACAGTGTCTTGACGGCTACCGAATTGAAACTGGTGACACGGTAATTCGTTTCGATCCGGGGACATGTCTAGCGCCGGGCGCAACCTGGACCCTTCGGGGTGGCGTTGGAACAAACACTGCCACTAACCGCTTTCTGGCACGGTCAATTCCAATGCTGTGGTCAACTGGATCATTGAAGTTAATCTCAGATCGTGAGCAAGTTATGGCCGAGCGCACCTGGTAAGGATCAGATCGTCAGGGTGTAACCTGCGATTGGAGATCACTCATGAAAACGGATATCGTCATTCTTGGAGCAGGATCCGCCGGAGAAATGCTAGCTTCTTTGTTAGGTCCATCGGGGAAATCGGTTGTGCTCATCGAGAAGAACCTGATCGGCGGCGAGTGCCCGTTCTACTCCTGCATGCCGAGTAAAGCGATGTTGCGGTCAGCCGGGGCCCGTTTTGATGCCAGGCACACGGTGGGATTGGGCGCCACTTCGACTCCACTGATCCTTGATGATCGTCGGAGTGCGTTTGCTTGCGCCGTGGCTCGCAGGGAAAAAATCTCTGCATTTCACAGCGATTTGTCGGCCGAGCAAGACATGATCGAGCTCGGGATAAAGATTGTGCGAGGAACCGGAGTAATTACCCGACCCGGAACCGTCTCGGTGGGTCTAGAAAATTTTGAATACGACCAATTGGTAATCACGACCGGATCTTCGCCGATGGTCCCACCGATCCCAGGTCTTGATTCTGTCGATGTTTGGACCACAGATAAGGCCCTGAGCAGTTCTGAGTTGCCGGACACGCTTATCGTTATTGGGGGAGGTCCCGCAGGATGTGAATTGGCTCAAATCTATTCACGGTTTGGGACAAAAGTAACGATCGTTGAGGCAGGATCCCGACTCATCGGCAAAGAAGAAGAATCAATTTCACTGGCATTGGCGCAGATCTTTGAAGCCGAAGGAATTGAATTGGCCATTGGGACCCCTATTTCATCAGTAGAAAAAATGACGAATGGGGCAGCCACCGTCGTTCTCGAGGACGGTCGAAAATTCAGTGCCGAGAGATTACTTGTCTCGACCGGCCGCAAGCCGAACGTGGACGAGATTGGATTGGAACTTCTTGGGATTACTTTGAGTAAGGCTGGTGCGATCGTCACTGATCCGCATTGTCGGGTGCTGGGACTCGAAAATGTTTGGGCCGGAGGCGATGTGGACGGAGTCGCACCTTTGACCCACACGGCAAATTACCAGGCGAGAATTATTGCCGCCGGGATCCTTGGGACCGTGCGAGAAGCTCATTACGAAAGTATCCCGAGAAGTGTGTACACCCATCCGCCGGTAGCCAGTGTCGGACTTTCTTTTGCCGATGCAATCGCTGCTGGGATTGATGCGGTGGCCGCCGCGTTCGACGTAGGAAATACTGCCCGCAACCTCGCCGACGGTGGCTCCGGCGGCCTACTCACACTGACGGCTGACCGAGCAACCAAGACGCTCATTGGCGCAGCCGTAATCGGGCCCCACTGCGACGAGTGGATCACCGAAGCGGTCCTAGCCATTCGGGCGAAAATACCGCTGGACATTCTTGTTGATATCGTCCACGCTTTTCCAACGTACAGCGAGGCGTTTGAG
>JBDNFV010000322.1:0-28716 GCA_041689635.1 Candidatus Nanopelagicales bacterium
GGGGTTGTAGACCACCAAGGTAGTTTCAGTGTGACCCGTTAATCCAGTGCACGTCTCTTCATAGGTTGGGTGAGTCGTGAATCCGCCCATGAACCCAACACTCGTGTTGATCACACCGGGTGTTTGCCAGTAGATCTCTTCAACGCCCCAATAGCAACCGGCACCCAGGTAGATCACTTGTGATCCATCGGGCCAAGGACCTTCAAGGGAGGAGCCCAGGACGCAATGTTGATCACTCACGGGTAAGGGTCGGACTTCACGCCCGGGTAAGGCTGACTCAGGGGTAACCATTGATTGCTTGCCAAATCCGAACATGTATTCAATCTAATGCCCAGAGTTGACCTTTGCTCTGCCGCGTTGATCATTGCGCCATAGGCTGAAGGCATGGACGGATTTAATACACGCGCGATTCACGCAGGACAAGAACCAGACCCGCTGACAGGTGCAGTGGTGCCACCTATTTACCAGGTGTCGACCTACGCCCAAGACGGCGTGGGCGGTTTGCGAAACGGCTACGAATATTCCCGCAGTGGAAATCCCACACGCACTGCCCTACAAGAGTGCATGGCAGCCCTTGAAGCACCCGGCATTGATACCGCACGCGGTCTTGCATTCGCCTCGGGGCTTGCGGCCGAAGACACACTAATCCGTACGGTACTCAAGCCGGGTGACCACGTGGTAATTCCTAATGACGCCTACGGCGGCACCTACCGGCTGTTCAAAAAAGTAGCGGAGCCATGGGGAATCGACCACACAACGGCAGCCGTAACAGACCTTGATGCAATTGCGGCGGCCATGACACCTAAAACTAAATTGATCTGGATTGAAACCCCCACGAATCCACTTCTCAATATTGGTGACATAGCGGCCATTGCTGAAATCGCACATGCTGGCGGCGCATTGTTGGTGATTGACAACACTTTTGCATCCCCTTATTTACAACAACCGCTCCTTCTGGGAGCCGACGTCGTCGTGCACAGCACAACTAAGTATCTTGGCGGTCACAGCGATGTTGTTGGCGGCGCACTCGTGTCACAAGACGCTGAGCTGGGTGAGCGATTGGCCTACCACCAAAATGCGATGGGTTCGATAGCCGGACCATTTGACTCGTGGTTGGTGATGCGGGGTATCAAGACACTCGGCGTCCGAATGGATCGCCATAATGAGAATGCAGCAAAAGTTGTTGAACTTCTGGAAGGACATGCGGCTATCGGCCAGGTGTTTTACCCCGGGATCGCATCACACCCAAATCACGAAGTGGCCAAAAAACAAATGCGTGGATTCGGTGGCATGGTGTCATTCCGGGTCAAGGCTGGTGAGCAGGCAGCACTTGATATTTGTTCCAAAACAACACTATTCACCTTGGGCGAGTCCCTCGGTGGCGTTGAGTCTCTGATTGAACATCCTGGTCGCATGACCCACGCGTCAGTGAGCGGTAGCCCACTGGAAGTACCCAACGACCTGGTTCGACTCAGTGTCGGGATTGAAGAAGCGGATGATCTTTTGGCCGACCTAGAAAAAGCCCTCGGCTAGCAACTCAATAACGAGTGGCAGAAGAGTTTGCTAGTTGCCGACAGTGTCAAGTGGGATCGTGATCGAGTCCGCAATGCGGCACGTATCGCCCGAGCAGGTGCTCAGTAGTTTGAGTTGGGCCGCCAAACTACCCAGGAGAGAAGGATTTGCTGTTCGCACCAGGTTCACCATTTCGAAAGGGTCATTTTCCCGGTCGTACAGTGTTTTTGAACCATCAATGTATTCAACGTAAAGCCATTTTTGACTTCGGAGTGCGAAGTACTGTGGTGGTGAATTCTTTTGGTAGTCGGGATCTTCGGGAGTCGAAATTCCCAAACTCTCGGAGAGAATTGCATTGCGCCATATTTGTGGAGTTGCACCATTCTGGAAAAAACCGACGAGCGAGCGGCCATCAACCCAATTAGGGGCCGTGGCGCCCAAAAGCTCGGCAAACGTTGAACTAAGGTCAATCGTGCTGGTCATCGCATCAACCTGCACACCCGCTGGAACGCCCGGTCCTATCACGATCATGGGAACTACCGTGTCGGAGGCATACGGCGTCCGCTTCCCTTTGAACATACGCCGCTCGGCCATGTGGTATCCGTTGTCGGTCGTGAGGACCACGAGGGTGTCCTTATCGTGGCCGGTCGCTGTGAGTTTCGCCATGATTGCATCAACCGAGTCGCCAATGGACTCGGCGGATCTGGCTCGCTTACGCCATTGTTTATCAACAGCGGCTAGTTGAGTGGCATTAAGTGGTTTCTTATCTCTCAACCACGGGGGCTCGTCAACACCAAAAGCGTTGTAGGCCGGATCACGGGGCGCCAAGGTTCCACCGTGTTTTAGTGCGTTCCGAGTTGCGACCGGGGCTGGCTTGTGCGGGCTATACGTTGACAGTTCGAGGAAGAATGGAGATCGAGCGGTCTGGATGAACTCGGTCGCTTTGGTTGTGAGGACATCGTTCAAAAAATCTGACGGCTTATTTCCGTAACGGATCAAAGTCCCATTATTATTTAATGTGTAGTTGTAACCCGTGTAAGAATCGCCGCGCGAAATCGGAACTCCCCACTGATCCCAACCGGGCGGAATGTAAGTGGCCTCACGTGGCATTGACGGAAAGTCATTGAGGTACTTACCAAAAAGGGCAGTGGTCACGCCGGCATTGTCCAGCCACACCGGAAGGTTGTCATTTTGACCTTTTCGGTCACGGAAGGTAGGCCATCCGCCACCGGTTTTTTCAATATTTGACACCACTTTGTGATTGTGAATGTATTGCCCACGCAAGATAGAAACGCGCGATGGACAACACAGTGAGTCGGTCACAGTGTGATTGACGAAAGTGATGCCCCGCTCTTTCAAGGCGACAAGACGCGGGATTTGATTAAACAGGTTCCAGTCGAGGTCATCGACAAGCACGAAAACCACATTCTTAACATCGGCCAAATCACCGGCGGTATCTGCCTGGGTTTGCTCATCCCCCACTTGACCCTCAACGAATGGATCACCCGTGGTCCCTTGATCAATTGCAGCGTCTGCTTGAGCGGGCGTGGACCTAATCGAATCGACGAAAAAGACAGTGCCAACGGCCACGAGAGTAAAGGCAGTTCCTGCTGCTACCAACTTGTTGATCAGCACGCGGTTCCTCGGGGAAGGGTCAATGTGAGTCACTTAGCGTCATGGTCCTTTATGGGTGGTAAACGTTCACTGTCAGACAACTTCCACAGACTACGTTACGCCCGAACGTTTGAGGGTCTCGGGCATCCGGATGACAAGGAAGATGGGCAGTAGGGCTAGAAGTGCGCCGAATGCGAAGGCCCAGCTGAAACCGAAGAGATCCACGAGGAGTCCGGCGGCCAGGGGCCCAACGACCGCGCCGACATCACTCATCATTTGGAAGGTAGCGACCACAATGCCACCCTTTTTGCCCCCCATGACGTCGCCGATAACCGCCGAGGGTGCGGAGCCAAGGAAGGCAGCACCGAAACCCTGGATTGCCATGCTGACCAGGAAAAGAATTGTTCCCAGCATCGCCGCCTGGCCGAGACCGTTGACCGCGGCGTCGGCCAGGGTGAGCACGACCATTCCAATGGCAGTCGCGATCGTGCCGAACAATAATGCTTTGCGCCGGCCCTGGGTATCGGCCATGCGGCCGGCGGGAAGCAAGACGAGCGCCTGGACCGCAGCGGCGGCAAGAAATCCGAAACCGGAGAGCGAGGCCCCTCGTTGCAGTCCCTCGACTACGAAGAGTGGAACGACCGAGCTGCGCAAACCGAATGAAACGAACCCAGAAATGAGGTTGGTGCCCAGTGCTGCCTGATAAGCCTTGTCACCAAGCGCGGTGCGCAACTCCTGCAATTTGTTGCTCTCACCATGGGAAACCACGTCCTCGCGCTCTAGCAGACTCGCGCGGGAAAGGAAAACGAGTGTGACCAGAGCCGCGACAAAAAGTGAAGCAGCGTAGACAAAGAATGGAGCGCGGAGCGAAATGGCAACCACAATTCCGCCAACGGCTGGGCCGGCCACCCCGCCAAGAAGGAACCCACCTTGAAACGCACTTGCAGCCCGTCCGCGCTGGCTTGAATCAGCAACTCTCAGGAGGAGCGCCAGCGCTGACACGGTAAACATTGACGAGCCAATCCCGCCGATCCCGCGGAAAGCCACAAGTTGCATATAGGTCTGCGAGAAACCGGCGATAGCGCTGGAGGTCGCGACTATGAAAAGCCCAGAAGTGAGCACAAGGCGCTCACCGAGTCGGTCAACGAGAACTCCCGCAATGGGCGCGAAAACAAAACGCATCAAAGCGAATACCGAAATGACGGCGCTGGCTTGTAGAGCTGTAACGTCAAACGACTTGGCAAAAATTGGGAGTGCAGGTGCCAAGATTCCAAAGCCAATTGCGACGAAGAATGCGATCGCGGAAAGAACCGCTACCTCTTTTGGCAGCCCATCCAGCATCGGGGTACGCCTAATTGCACTCCCGACTCGGCGGGTGCGGGAGGAACTCTTTGAGGGCCCATCCTCCTGAGCAGGTGATTCAGACACGTATTTCCTTTAAATCGGTGTTTGAGTGCGAGTCGACTCTACTTGCGGCGCAATCCACAGGTCGCATGAACCTCTTTCGCTATTTACGGTGCACACGGCAAGATAGCGACATGGTCATTACAGGGCGGGTCAGCACAACCGACGCGCATCGAGCAAAGGTGTATGCGGCCGAAGATCAGTTTTCCAGCGTGATGAACCGAGGAGGGACCATTGAATTCTTTGGGTCAAAAATCGACATTCCTACCCAGAAAAGGTTTGCTAACCTTGACTCGATTGACACCTATATTCAGGTGCTATTTACGCAGTTAAACTTGGATCTGCTGCCTCCACAGGTCCGCGAACGCAAGGGATGCACCAAAGCGCACTATGAATTCGCAGATTCAGTGATCGCGATACCCATCTCGGGTGAGTCGGCTCGTTGGGCACTGCGAGAAACAGTAATTCTCCATGAGTGTGCGCATCACGTAGCTGCAAAAGTCGGGTCAGTAGAGGAGTCGGCGCACGGGCCAACATTTACGGCGTCGATGCTGCACGTGGTTCAGGTGGCACTTGGAGACCAAGCCCGCTTGCTGCTTTCAGCGGGTTACCTTGAACTTGGTGTGCCGATCGGGGATCATCGAAAAATATTTTTGACGGAGAGCGCAACGTGAAACTGGAACGAATTGCGGCCCTGTTGGCTAAAGCTGAACGGACAGATAATGAGGCGGAGGCTGATGCCTACTTAACCAAAGCGCAAATGTTGGCAACCCTTGCAAGTATCGATCTCGCGACCGCACGCAATCACACGAAAGCAACTGAAATATTGACACCGGTGAGCCGTACGGTGACAATCGGAGTGAGGGGGAAACGGGCAAATACTCATTTAGTGAATCTTTTTGTCACGGTTGCGCATTCAAATAGCGCTCATGTTGATGTTGCCCGCGATTCAACATATGTGATCAGCTATGGAATGCCCGGTGATCTGGATTGCGTCGAAACTCTGTTCACATCACTGGCTGTACAAATGACGACGCATGGAAACATCTATGTGAATGCTGGATCCTGGCGCGGTGAACAATTTGACGGTCGAGTTCGCGTCGCCGGTGGATATCGACGCCGCCGTATTGAATTCTCAGCACAAACTGCACGGGCCGCTTTCTATCGCGCTTACATTGTGCGAATAGGTGAACGGTTGCAAGCGGGCAGAGCCGAGGCCATTCAAGAAAATGATTCACATCTAACCCAGCCGAATGGCATTTCTGGCGCACTCGTGTTGGCTAATCGGGAAAAACAAGTGAGTTCATTTCACCGCAAGAATTCGCAGGCGCGTGGAAGTTGGGGAGGATACTCCGGTGCGGCGATGAGTAACTCAGGCTCCGCTGCAACTGCTGGCCGTAGGGCGGCATCGGGTGCCAATCTCGGGGGCCACCGCGAACTGCCAGGAAACCGCCGGGAACTTTCCCTCTAATCTGGTCGCAATCTCGTCAGCCACGGCGATTCCTGACATGATTGGTCGGTGCCGGAGTCAACTGAACCATTCGAACCCAAAATCTCCTTGCACGATATACAAGCGGCGAAGGAACGACTTGTTGGGGTGATTGCGGATATCCCGGTGGCAAACGCACGCTGGTTAACGGATCTAGTTGGCGGATCGGTGTATTTAATCCCCGAGAATCTGCAACGGGCCGGCTCATTTAAAATTCGTGGCGCATACAACAGGCTGTCCAAACTGACCCAAGAAGAACGCGCATGCGGGGTTGTGGCTGCCAGTGCTGGAAATCACGCGCAAGGTGTCGCATTAGCGGCACGGATGCTCGGAATCACCGCCACCGTGTTTATGCCGTTGGGGGCAACCATTCCCAAAGTTGAGGCAACCAAAGGCTATGGCGCAGCAGTCGAGTTCGCTGGAAACAGTATCGATGAAGCTTTGGTCGAGGCGAGCGCCTTCGCAGAGCGCACCGGCGCAATCTTGATTCATCCATTTGACCATCGGGACATCGTTGCCGGACAAGGAACGCTGGGGCTGGAAATCCTGGACAAGATTCCTGACGTAAAGACCGTTGTCGTGTGCACGGGAGGTGGCGGGTTGCTTGCCGGAGTTGCCCTGGCGATTAAATTGCAGGATCCCAGCATCACAGTAATCGGTGTACAGGCGGTAAATGCCGCGGCTTATCCCCCTTCACTGGCAGCGGGATCCCCACAAAAGCTTGATCACATGTCCACCATGGCTGATGGAATCGCTGTGGGACTACCGGGTGAGATCCCATTTGAAATTGTCAAGCAATACGTCGACGAAATTATGACGGTTTCAGAAGACGAACTCTCCAGCGCGGTATTGCTCTTACTTGAGCGAGCAAAAATGGTCGTTGAACCGGGAGGTGCGGCAGCAACCGCTGCGGTCATGGCGTGGCCACAGAAATTTGAACCACCGGTAGCAGTGGTGCTTTCCGGCGGAAACGTTGACTCTCTGTTGTTGCTGCGCATTATTAGACACGGCATGGCTGCGAGTGGCCGCTACATGAGCATCAAAGTCCGGGTGCCTGATTCGCCGGGAAACCTCGCGAGAATTCTTACGGCGGTCCAACAAAATCGGGCAAATATCGTCGAGGTCGATCACAACCGGATGGATCCATCTTTGGGCGTTGATGAAGTTGAGATCGATATCCAGGTGGAGACTCGTGGACGCGAGCATGCACAGGAAGTTCTGCAAAATCTCAGGGCCCAAGGATTTAACGTGAAAGAACTGTAGGTATAAAGTTCCCTCCATGGCAAAAGACGATGCAGTTCACGCAGAGGGACTGGTCAAAGAATTTGGTGATGTCAAGGCACTTGACGGACTAGACCTGGTAGTTCCCAGAGGAAAAGTAGTTGGCCTCCTTGGTCCCAACGGTTCGGGAAAAACCACCACGGTCCGGATTCTGGCGACCTTGTTGAAGCCAACCAAGGGCGTGGCCTACGTCAATGGTTTCAATGTTGAAAAGCAAGCGGATGAAGTCCGACACAGTATTGGGCTCACCGGGCAGTACGCGGCAGTCGACGAGTATCTGACCGGCCGCGAAAACCTGCGCATGTTTGGCGATCTCTATCACCTTGCGCCCTCCTACGTTAAGGATCGCTCGGAGGAGCTCCTCGCGTGGTTCGACCTGGTTGAGGCCGCAGACCGTCCCGCTAAAACCTACTCCGGTGGGATGCGAAGGCGCCTAGACCTTGCTTCAAGTTTGATTGCAAAGCCCAGTATTTTATTTCTCGATGAACCAACGACCGGTCTTGATCCGCGCTCACGGCTTGGGCTTTGGGGTGTCATCGAAAGTTTGGTTGCCGAGGGGACCACGGTCTTGCTGAGCACCCAATACCTTGAAGAAGCCGACAAACTCGCAGACGACATTGTCGTAATCGATCACGGGCGCGTTATTGCGCACGGAACCGCTGAAGTACTCAAAGACCAAATCGGTGGCGACAGGATTGAAGTCACCGTTGCTGATATTAATCGAATCCGTGATGCGCAATCGGCGCTTGCCGGTGTTTTTGGTGGGGAATCAGTTATCACCGAAAGCATGGTCTCTGGTCCAGTCTCGGGTGGTTCGACAGTTCTCGTTGATGTTGTTCGGTTGCTTGATTCGCAAAATATTGCAATTGCCGATTTGGCATTGCGCAGGCCAACACTGGACGATGTATTTCTCTCTCTCACCGGACACGGTGCAGAAGAAGAAACAACAGCGAATGCGCCACAACGCGCAAGGAAAGGACGGGGCCACAATGAGTGACACGAAAACTTTGAGCACTTCGGCGCCAATTTCAATGTCGCGCCCTCTGCTGGGCTGGACATTTCATGACTCGGTTGTCATTGCGCGTAGTACGATCCTGGCATCATTTCGAATCCCTGAAGCGTTGTTTTTTCAACTGATTCAGCCGGTAATTTTTGTCTTGTTGTTCGCTTATGTATTTGGTGGGGCGATCCCTATTCCCGGAGGAGATCCGGGAAGCGCTGCTGATGCAAGTTTGTACCGGCAGTATTTGATGCCTGGTATTTTCGGTCAGACTGTTGCATTTGCAGCCGCTGCCAGCACTGTTGGCTTAGCCGAAGCCATGCAAAAAGGTATTATTGACCGTTATAAGGCGCTGCCAATGTCGCAGTCCGCGGCATTGATTGGCAACACATTTGCAAACGCCTTGCGGCAAATCTTGGTGCTCGCCGTCCTGAGCATCACCGGATTCATTGTTGGTTGGCGGATCAATGACGGAATTCTCAATGCGGTCTATGCGTACTTACTTTTGCTGCTTTTCGCTTATACGGTTACCTGGGTTGGCGCTTTCGTTGGATTGTCGGTACCCAATACCGAAACCGCGAACACGGCAGGCTTGATTTGGATTTTCCCGCTCACCTTCCTGTCCAATGCCTTCGTGCCATTGGATTCGCTTCCCGGTGTGCTCAAGGTTTTCGCGGCATTTAACCCGGTTTCTTCACTCGTCTTGGCAACGCGTGAGCTTTTTGGTAACCCGACCGGATACCCGCCTGGAATCGAACCCGAATTTTGGTCCTTGCAGCATCCAATTGTGTACACGGTGCTCTCCTGCACTGTTCTCATTGGGATTTTTGCTCCTCTGGCGATTCGGAAATATCGCAATGTCAGCCGCCGTTAACGTCAGGTGTAGTCCTCGACCTTGAGGACCTCAACCAACATTTCTTTACCGTTAGCCAACTGATAACTGGTTTTATCGCCAACGCGCTTGCCTAACACTGCTGCCCCCAAAGGTGAAGTCGGGGAGTAAACATCAATCGACGCATGCGCGGCTTCTTCGCGGGAGCCGAGCAGGAAGCGTTCTACTTCATCAAAATTGATCAGTCGAACCGAGATAACCTTGCCGTGGCTTACTTCTCCCTCGGCCGCCTCTGGTACACCGATCTGAGCGTTCTCGAGCAACTGACGCAACTGACGGACCCTGGCTTCGTTTTTCCCCTGCTCCTCTCGTGCGGCGTGGTAACCACCGTTTTCCTTGAGGTCACCTTCTTCGCGGGCCGCCTCAATTTTCTTGGTAATCTCGATACGCAGTGCACCTTGGCGGTTGTCAAATTCAGCGGTCAAGCGGTCATGGGCATCTTGCGTCAGCCAGGTAATTTCGGTCATAACGTGACACCCTAATCCTTTTCCTAGGATTGTGGACGGGTGTACAACATTCACTGGTCAGAGTCCTCGGTCCATGGCTGCGGGGGCGGTGCAATTCCGGCTGGGAATTGGGGCCCGGGAACTCGAGTTGGTTCCCCGGATGTAACGCAGGTGAGCACCTCAACGGCGTAGGCGCGGGCCAGGGTACGCAGTGAATAGTCCATCTGGACGTAGTCTTTCCCGCTGGGAATAGGTATAACCGAGTATCCAACGTCGACACGTTGTGAGTCCTGGGCGCGAACGACACAATCAACAGCATCACTGCCAATGCGCCGGAGTTCAAAACGCAGATCAGCACGATCGGAACTGACAATACTCCACGTCAGAAGTTTAAATTGAATGCTCTTCTGGGACATCGAAAACGTGACAAATCCAATTGCCACCGCAAATATTACGGTCACCAACGCGATCCCGATGGTGCGCAAATGATTTTTCTGGTTAAGCCCATACCGCTCTTGCATGGCTGGACTAAGTTGCTCTTTGCGAAAGGGGCTTGACACCATCCCACACTAACGAGGGCCATGTGGGTGAGTGAGAGGATGCTCCCGTGACAACAACAACCACCCAGACTCCACTGCGACTTATGGCAATACATGCCCACCCTGACGACGAATCCAGTAAGGGCGCTGCAACCACTGCCAAATATGTTGATGAAGGAATAGACGTCATGGTTGTCTCCTGCACGGGTGGTGAGCGAGGTGACGTGCTCAACGAGCAGGCTCAGGAAGAAGTTGATCGGTACGGAATTCATGCAGTCCGCCGGAAAGAGATGGCGGAGGCAGCAAGAATCCTCGGGGTACGACACGAGTGGCTTGGGTTCATGGACTCGGGTTTCGCTGAAGGTGAGCCGCTGCCCGAAGACGCATTCGCGCGTGTCCCGCTAGAAATCTGCATTCCGCCACTAGTCAAACTGCTACGCGAGTTTCGTCCGCAGGTGGTCACCACCTACGACGAAAATGGCGGCTACCCACACCCGGACCATATTCAAACCCACGTGATCACCATGGCTGCGATCGACGTTGCGGCGGACCCGCAAGCGCACCCGGAATTCGGACCTCCACACCAGGTCCAAAAGGTGTATTACAACCAACAGTTTCACAAAGCGCGAGTAGTCGCTTTACACAACCTGTTGCTGGAACAGGAGATTCCCTCACCGTATGTCGAATGGTTAAAAAACTGGGAGGATAAACCGGAAGATTCAGAGCGGATTACCACGAGTGTTGAGTGCGCCACCTATTTTCCAATTAGAGATTCCGCCCTGAAGGCCCATGCCACCCAAATTGAGCCCGACGGTCGTTGGTTTGTAGTTTCAACCCAATTGCAACAGACGGCCTGGCCAACCGAGGAATTCCAATTGGCATCTAGCCTGGTTCCCACGACGCTCCCTGAAAGTGACCTCTTTGCCGGCCTGCGCTAGCAGGGGAGTAAAGGATTAGAGTTGAATCACTATGGACAGCAAAAATGAACTCAGCACTCTTATTGACAGCGCCGGTCCCATTGCCGGGATTTTTGTCGCGCTCGTAGCCCTTGCCCTAGTTTTATTGTGGCTGAACATGAATCGTCAAATAAAACGGATAGATCCGAACCTGCCTCGTGGGCGCCGTGAAGTTCGCATCCCACAACAATCCAAAGCCATAGTGAACATGGAAGAGAGCGCCGAGCAAGATCCTGATGCCGCCAAGCAGTGATTTTCTGGCACGGGTAAAAACGCCGGTATCCATTTTGGCACTGCTTTCATTGATTCTGGTATGTGTGCTTTTTTTCTTCCTCGGTAAATGGCAGTGGGACCGCACTCAGGATATTCTCGACGCCGAGCGCGCCGCATCAATGTCGGCGGTGCCGCTCAGCCAAATTGATCAGCCGATGGAGCCGCAGGACTTTGGGCGATCTGTGACCGCGACCGGTACGTACATTGATCAGGATCAAGTCCGAATCGGAAGCAGACTCTCACGCGATTCGGTTGCGGGGGATTGGATTGTCTCAGCACTGCGCATCAACTCGGGCCAGTCCATCGCGGTCGTCCGAGGTTGGGTCCCCGAGGGACAGGTATTCGCTACCCCCACAGAAGAAGTCAGCATCGAAGGTGTCTTACAGCCGAGTGATTCTTTTTACGAGACGCCCAACGATCAAAGTGGTGACATTGTCACTATTGACTCACGGCAACTCTCAGCGCTATGGAAGACAAAGCTGCTCGACGGCTTCGTTGTGATGCAAATCCAAGCGCCTACGACGGTAAATTCACCGGTGAGTGTTCCGCCCACAATTTCAACCGCAGATGTAGCGTTTCCCTTGCAGAATTTTTTCTATGCAATTCAGTGGTGGATTTTCGCACTCTTTGCGGTAACCATTTATATTCGTTGGCTCGTTCTAGGCAGTACGTTAGCCACATGATTCAGGTCATGGGTGAGGCCCTTATTGACATAATCGTGTCACCGGAAGGTGATATGTCTTCCGTCGTAGGGGGAGGCCCGGTCAACACGGCGCGCGCCATCGCCCGTTTAGGTACACCCGTCTCTTTCATTGGTGGGATTTCACACGACGCACTTGGCCAGCGGATCCACCGACTTCTCGACGCCGACACGGTGCACTGCGCAATTAAGCAGAACTGCATCGCTCCAACTACTGTGGCTATTGCCTCATTAAACGAACACGGTGCAGCGTCCTACCGATTCCTGATGCATGGCACGTCATCACTTTCCGTAACCCCTGACATTGCCCTGAATGCGTTAGATGTGAATGCCACGGCGGTTCATGTCGGCACGCTCGCCTTCGTTTTTGAACCACTTTCCCAAGCGACCCGGGCCGTTGTTGCAGCAATGGGTGAACATCAATTATTAATGATGGACCCAAACGCACGCCCCAGTGTGATGGACGACCCGGCAGAATTTTGGCAGACTTTCAACACGTCCCTTCACCGCGCTGATGTCATCAAGGTCAGTGGAGACGACCTCGACTACATGTTCCCTGATCTCAGCAACCTCGATGCAGCGCGTGGTATTCACACTCAATCGCATGCCACCGTGTTATTCACCGACGGGTCCCGCAATGTCCACGTATTTAGCGAGAATGAATATTTCCAGTGTGATGTCCCCCGAGTCAAAGTAGTTGACACGGTGGGAGCCGGTGACTCATTCAGCGGCGGATTCCTCTCCTACTGGGAGAGCCAGAATTGGGAGCGCCGGGAAGCGAGAGAGTCGAAAAAGGTCCGAGCCGCTGTCGAGTTTGGGATTATGGTGGCGGGAATAACGTGTCAGCGTTCGGGCGCGATGCCACCATTCGCACACGAACTGGTTGGAACGTAGGCTGCCCTCATGAACAAGATCCCCACGGCGCTCATTGCGTTTCGCATCATGGCGTGGGTGACGGGCGTTGTCCTAGCGAGTGCCTCGGTGTGGGCGCTCTACGGTTACCTGTTCCTCAATTACGGAACAGAAGGAGGCAAACCACTTCTTTACAGCATTTTATGGATTGCCCACGGTTGGTTGTATTTCGCTTACTTGATAGCCGCCGTCAACCTGGCTTTCCTTTTGCGATTCCCAATATTTAAAACCCTAGCCTTACTCCTCGCCGGAACAATTCCTTTTGCATCTTTTTACGCAGACTTTGTGATGCACCGGTATGTGCAAACAAGGCCTAGCAAGCCCGTTAGTCAAGGGCCCAGTCAATAGGGGAAACTCCACTTTTACGGAGTAAATCGTTAGCCCGGCTAAATGGTTGGCTGCCAAAAAAACCGCGCCGTGCTGACAGCGGACTCGGGTGTGGGCTAGAAATTACGAATCGCGAATCACACCGACTACCCGCCATTTGGGCTTCTTTTCCCCACAAAATGGACACTAGCGTCGCATCAGGTCGATGAATGAGCGCCTCGAGGGCGGCCGATGTGACGTGCTCCCAGCCCTTGCCGCGGTGGCTACCGCTAGCGCCACTTTGTACGGTCAGTACGGAATTCAACAACAACACGCCCTGATCCGCCCAGGGGGTGAGGTCACCGCGTGAGGGTGCTGACACACCAAGATCGGTCTGTAATTCACGAAAAACATTTACCAAACTTCGAGGAAAAGTAGTACCTGATGAAACCGAGAATGCGAGGCCCACACTATGACCGGGGGTGGGATACGGGTCCTGTCCCAGAATAACCACTTTGACGTGGTCTAAAGGCTGCGCAAATGCTCGCCAAACGAGGTCGGGTTCTGGGAGCCAGTTGCGCCCAGCCACCGTTTCGGACTCAAGAAAGACTTGGAGAGCCGAAATGTTGTCGGAAAGGCCATCAAATGCCGGCAACCAACTTGGGTGAACAGAACTCGCCATCTGGGGCAACATGGCTACAGATTAGATCACCAAATATAAGGCCTTAGTGCCCGTGCCAAAGCATCAATCGGGTATTACAGTGGGGAACATGATCTGGCTTTGGGGCATAACGGCGGGTATTGCTCTCAGTCTGGAGTTTGCCACAACCACTTTCTATTTTGGCCTCCTTGGCGTGGGTGCGGTTGGCGGTCTGGCAACAGCGGCGGTGGGTGCTCCCGTCATTGTTCAGGTCCTAGTAACGGCCGCCATTACCTTGTTCGGCATTGTCGCCATTCGTCCTTTGGCGCTCAAACGTTTTGCCAGGGTTCCCATTGGCGCTCGCACCGGGGTTGATGCACTCATCGGAGCCGAGGGGTTGACCCTGATGAATGTCACATTACATGAAGGTCAGATCAAACTCAGAGGTGAAACGTGGAGCGCCCGACTTGACCCAGATCTTGCCTCGGAACCCATTGAACCCAATGCCCGAGTTTCCATTTCTCGAATTGATGGCGCAACCGCGTTAATTTTCCCGCTCGACTAAAAACTATGAAGGAGTCGTCATGGACCTTGTTGGAGTAATCGCTGGTGTCGTTGCAGTGCTTGCCGTTTTGCTGCTTATGTTGTCTCGAACATTAATCATCGTGAATCAAGCAAGTACCGCAATTGTTGAGAGACTTGGTCGTTTTCAACGAACGCTGACACCTGGATTGACAGTTCTGATTCCCTTTATTGACCGCATCCGGACGCGCGTTGACATGCGCGAGCAGGTTGCGTCGTTCCCACCGCAGCCGGTAATCACCGAGGACAACCTCGTCGTTTCCATTGACACGGTCGTGTATTTCCAGGTCACGGATCCAAAAGCCGCAACATATGAAATCTCAAGTTTCCTGCTGGGAATTGAGCAACTCACCGTCACCACATTGCGTAACGTGATCGGATCAATGGATCTGGAACAAACCCTTACGTCTCGAGATTCAATCAATGGCCAGTTGCGCGGCGTCTTGGACGAAGCAACGGGAAAGTGGGGGATCCGGGTGAATCGAGTTGAGCTCAAGGCGATCGACCCCCCGAAGTCGGTGCAAGAGTCAATGGAGAAGCAACTCAAAGCTGAACGGGAGCGTCGAGCCACCATCTTGATTGCAGAAGGCCAAAAGCAAAGTTCGATTCTCACGGCCGAAGGAGAAAAGCAAAGTGCAATTCTGATGGCTGAAGGATTCGCTCAATCTGAAGTCGTCCGAGCAAAGGCCGAAGCCCAAGCGGAAATCCTTCGAGCCGAAGGTGAAGCCGTGGCACTTGAAAAGGTGTACCGAGCAATTCACGAGGCGAATCCGACCGCCGCAGCCCTCGCGCACAGGTATCTTGAGACTCTTCCCATGATCGCCCAAGGCGATGCAAATAAAATGTGGGTGATCCCCACCGAGTTCACCGGCGCAATGGAGGTCCTGAAAAAGGGTTTCGCTAAAGAATAATGAGGAGGGCAATGGCTACGGCAAATGCCCCAAATACGAAAAACTTGGTGATTACCCGATGTGGGCGCTGACCTGAGGTCGTTGGTTTTTGGTTCGCTAATTCGCCCAGGGCGTTATTTCGTTCGATTGCCTGATCGTATTCCTTTTTTGCGTCCTCAAACATGTGAACTCCTTCTCCCATCGAATCCTGGCCTAGTCTATTTCCACCCGATGCGGATACGCTGCAACACGTGAATCGACTCGGACATTCCACATCGCCATATCTGTTACAGCATGCAGAAAACCCAGTCCACTGGTGGGAGTGGTCGCAGGAAGCTCTCGAAGAGGCGCGTAGTCGGGACGTCCCTATTTTCCTGAGCATCGGTTATTCGGCCTGTCATTGGTGTCACGTGATGGCCCATGAGTCATTTGAAAATCCAGAGATCGCGAAGTTTCTTAACGAGCATTTCGTCAATATCAAGGTGGATCGCGAGGAGCGCCCTGACCTTGACTCGATTTACATGGAAGCAACGGTTGCTTTGACCGGGCACGGTGGGTGGCCAATGTCAGTGTTTCTCGACCATGAAGGTCGACCGTTTTATGCTGGCACTTACTTTCCGCCAGTCCCACACCATGGAATGCCAAGTTTTGGTCAGTTACTCCAGTCGATCTCTGATACTTGGGTTGAGCGAAAGTCAGACATCATCCAAGCGGGCGAGCGAATCATGAGTGCATTGGAGGATCGAGGTCGAGGATTTGAGTTAACCGAAGTGACTTCGCTCAGCAACGATCAGTATGTCGAATATTTGCGTGGAGCGGTCAACAGTTTGCATCACTCATTTGATCCAGTTAATGCAGGCTTCGGGCGCGCTCCGAAATTCCCACCATCGATGGTTCTTGAGTTCTTATTACGGATGGCGTCGGATACTCAGGTAGGTGGGCAGGCGGCAAGCATGGCGTTTAAGACACTCGATGCGATGGCCCGCGGCGGAATCTATGACCAAATTGGTGGTGGTTTTGCGCGTTACAGTGTCGATGAAGCCTGGGTTGTCCCGCATTTTGAAAAAATGCTGTACGACAACGCGCTGCTCATTCGGGTCTACGCCCACTGGTGGCGTCTCACCGGTGATCCGCTTGCCGAGCGGGTTGTCCGAGAAAGCATTGAATTCCTTTTGCGGGAAATGCGCACACCTCAGGGTGCTTTCGCTTCAGCACTTGACGCTGATAGTGAAGGTGTCGAAGGAAAGTTTTATGCATGGACCCCGGGGGAGGTCGCCGAGGTGGTTGGCGCAGATTTCGCGGATGCCGCATGTGACATGTTTGAAGTCACCGCATCCGGAACTTTCGAGCACGGTAACTCAACTTTGCAATTGCTCGCCGATCCCCAAGATCCACAATTATGGTCCAGAATGCGAGAGCAGTTATTGCACGCGCGAAGTAGCAGGATTCGACCCGGGCAAGACGACAAAGTTGTGGCTTCGTGGAATGGACTGACAATCTCAGCGTTGGCCGAAGCCGGGTCGATTTTCACGGAACCGGAATGGATCCACGCGGCCGCTGCCGCTGCCGATTGCGTGATCACCGTGCACGTGGGGGCGAATGGGCGCCTAGCCAGCATGTCGCGTACCTCGCGCGACGGTGTCCCGGGGAAAAATTCAGGCGTGCTTGATGACTATGCGAATATGTCAGAAGGGCTACTGACTCTTCACCAAGTAACGGGGGAGTCCGCCTGGCTGCACGAGGCTCGGGTGCTGATGGACACTGCCCTTGAGTTATTCGATGACGGTGAAGGAGGCTTCTTTGATACGGCGAGTGACGCTGAGAAGTTAATTCGCAGACCACGCGACTTCTCAGACAATGCGGAACCATCGGGGTGGCTTTCCATGGCGAATCTCTTGGTTCGATTCAGCGCACTTGATCAGGGTGATTTCCTTGCGTTGAGAACGCGGGCTGAAAAAGCTTTAGGGGTAGTTCCCTCATTCGCAGTGAATGCTCCAAGGTCGGTGGGTTGGGGTTTGGTGGCAATGTGGTCCCTCGCGCAAGGCCCGTGGGAGGTCGCCGTGAGCGGCCCGAAAAGTGCACAATTCGCCCAGCTGGCCCTGCTCTCCCCTTTATGCCCGGAAGTTCGCTGGTCATCTGAGTTTGCTGACCACGCTCAAGTCTGCCGATTCACGATCTGCGAACTACCCACAAGTAGTCCCACCGAACTTGCCGAATTCATGAGTCTTGGGCCGCATCTTCAACCCTTGGTTACCGCAATGGAGTAATCTAGGGCGTCTACGTCAGGTCACATCGCGATCATGGAAAGGCTGGGTGCACGTGGGTCTGAAAGATCTCGTCTACGGCGTCTATGAACGCAATCTCGCGGCCCAGATTCCACCCGAACGGATGCCACGCCACGTGGGAGTGATCCTCGATGGCAACCGCAGGTGGGCTACGGCGCAGGGTTCCACGTCTGAGCAAGGGCACGAAGCGGGTGCCGCCAAAATAGTTGACTTCCTTGGTTGGTGTGATGAAGCGGGAGTGGAAGTTGTCACCCTCTGGTTGCTGTCAACTGATAATTTGAGTCGGCCCGAAGTCGAACTCGACAAACTCATGTCAATCATTGAGTCAACGGTGCAAAATTTGGTCTCTAAAGGACGCTGGCGGATCCACCCGGTGGGAGCTCTTGATTTACTTCCGGCCCACATGGCAAATTTGTTGAAAGAATCTGCTGAAGCGACGGCCGACATTGATGGATCACTCGTCAACGTGGCTGTTGGTTACGGCGGTCGCCGTGAAGTGGTTGACGCGGTGCGATCACTACTCGCGGACCATGCAAGCCAAGGAACCAGCCTGGACGAACTTGCCCAACTAATCGACGTTGACCACATCGCAGAGCACCTCTACACGAAGGGTCAACCAGATCCTGACCTCGTTATCCGTACATCCGGTGAACAGCGGCTTTCTGGGTTTTTATTGTGGCAAAGCGCGCATTCTGAATTCTATTTCTGCGAAGCATTTTGGCCAGACTTCAGACGAATTGATTTTTTGCGAGCGGTTCGGGCCTACGTTGAGCGGAATCGCCGTTACGGCACGTAAGGGATCGCGCCGAAGACTCGCTAATCCAAAAAGTGGAGTGTCCACGTGACAGATTCACCGTGACGCAATTTTCGTCTTTCACCGTGCACGCGTTGTTTACCGTGTCGCCTTTTTACCCCGGCGTGTCGGCAATTATTAGCGGGACATCAGGCCTAGCGTTAGGTAATTCGTAGGCCCGACCGGCTCCCGAAAGCCAACTGGGCAGATTGGAGCCCATCGCGTGCTTAATTCGGTCCCAACCCGCAAGACCTATGTTGTTGACACATCAGTTTTACTGTCAGACCCGAGAGCGATTCTGAGATTTGACGAGCATGATGTTGTCATTCCCATAGTTGTGGTGACCGAACTTGAAGCAAAACGCGGTCACCCGGAGTTGGGGTACTTTGCCCGTAATGCGCTTCGCCTCCTTGACGACCTTCGGCTTGAGCACGGTCGACTCGATGCACCGCTGCCGATTGGCATTCACGGTGGAACGGTTCGAATTGAGCTCAATCACTCCAATGTCGAGGTGTTACCAAGCGGACTTCGGCTCGGTGATAATGACACCCGTATTTTGGCCCTAGCGAAGAGTTTGAGTCTTGAAGGGCTCGACGTTGTCTTGGTCAGCAAAGACTTACCCATGCGGGTTAAGGCAAGTGCGGTTGGAATTTCGGCGGAGGAATATAAGGCCGAACTTGTTGTTGAATCTGGATATTCGGGAATAGCAGAAGTGGAAGTCGAAAATCACGAGTTGGATGAACTTTTTGAACACGGAGTGCTCGAGCACGATATTGCCTTTGATTACCCGTGCCATTGCGGATTGGTGCTCCTATCCGACCGTGGCAGTGCACTGGCCAGGGTGAGCGCCGATAAAACACTCAAACTCGTGCGCGGGGATCGAGAAGCTTTTGGTATTCGCGGTCGCAGTGCCGAACAACGGATAGCGCTCGACATTTTACTCGATCCGGAGGTGGGGATTGTTTCCCTCGGTGGGCGGGCGGGTACCGGCAAGAGCGCTCTCGCTTTGTGTGCTGGCTTAGAATCGGTCATGGAGCGCAAATTGCACAAAAAAGTTATCGTTTTCCGTCCCCTGTATGCGGTCGGTGGACAGGAACTTGGATACCTGCCAGGTTCAGAGTCGGAGAAAATGAATCCCTGGGGTCAGGCGGTGTTCGACACCTTAGGGGCGATCACCACCTCGCAGGTTGTGGACGAAATTGTAGATCGGGGAATGCTTGAGGTTTTGCCGCTGACGCATATCCGGGGCCGTAGTCTGCATGATGCTTTTGTGATCGTAGAAGAAGCGCAGTCCCTTGAGCGCAACGTGTTGCTCACCGTTCTTTCCCGGATTGGTAAAGACTCCCGGGTTGTTTTAACCCACGACGTTGCCCAGCGCGACAACCTTCGAGTTGGCCGCTTTGATGGGATTGTGGCGGTGGTCGAGAAGCTCAAAGGGCACCCACTTTTTGCTCACATCACCCTCACCCGTAGCGAACGCTCGGAGATCGCCGCCCTGGTTACCGAGTTACTCGAGGACTACCCCAACGCTTAATGTGACGTAGGTCATATCCGCGATACTGGTCCAATTCCCCCAACAGATGCCGGTATTTCTGGTCTGATTGCAAAATAATCGGTCACAACCCGCCAATCGGGGGTGACAAATCCCAGTTTTTGAGGCACGGTGGGATCTGTTTGTTTTTCAGGGAAGGCATTTGTGCACAGATTCACACAGCTCGGCAGGAACACGGTCCTCGTGGCCGTCGCCCTTGCCCTAGCTTTTCCTACGACGTCGGCCTTCGCGGCAGACCCGATACCGGTGACACCCACAGAACCCGTTGTCGTTGACGGGGAGGCTGCCATCCCAGTAGGGGATGAAATAAATAATCCAAGCGCGGGGGCGAAGATAAGTCGACAAGTTCGCGTTCAAGCGGAAACCGCCCATGCATTTGGATCCCCGGAATCTACCGACCGAATCGGTTTTGAAATCAGTCTTTATCAAGGCAAGTGGTACATGCCAAACCGTGAAGGCGTGCGCAAATGTATTTCAAAGATGGAATCCCACCACCATTACAAGGCTGGCAGTGGTGGCTACTACCGGGGCGCCTACCAATTTTCGAAGTCACTCACCCGTGGCGTTACCTGGATGATGCAACCGGAGGTAAAAAATGAGATGGGCGACTCTGGCGTAGATCTTGTACAGGCATTACGCACAACACCTATGAACGAGTGGAATCGCTACTGGCAAGACCGAGCTTTTTGGACAATCTGGAATAACGGCAAAGGCAAGAGTCATTGGGGCGCCGGCAAAGGACTCTGTTTTTAGTGGCTCGTTTTTTTATGTGGGCGGACCAACGGGAATATTGGTTGCAATCGGTCTCAACGTCTCGGCAAAGAAGTCGTTTCCTTTGTCGTCGACTACTACGAATGCTGGGAAGTCAACAACGTCAATTTTCCAGACCGCTTCCATGCCGAGTTCTGGAAAGTCCAGCACGTCGACTTTAGTAATGTTGTTTTGAGCTAATTTTGCGGCTGGCCCACCGATTGAGCCAAGGTAGAAACCTCCGTTTTCCTTGCAGGCCCGCGTTACTTCAGCGCTACGGTTTCCTTTTGCCAACATGACCATCGAACCGCCGGCTTTTTGAAACTGATCGACATAAGAATCCATCCGACCCGCGGTTGTCGGCCCGAATGAACCAGAGGCCATGCCAACCGGAGTTTTTGCTGGCCCCGCGTAGTAGACGGCGAAATCTTTCAGATAGTCGGGCATTGGTTGTCCTTGATCAAGCATTGCCTTAATTCGCGCGTGGGCGAGATCTCGCGCAACTACCAGCGACCCAGTCAGTGAGACGCGAGTTCGAATGGGAAGTTTGCTGAGTTGCTCCCTGACCTCGTTCATTGGTGCACTGAGATTGATATGTACGGTGGTGTCATCAAGATGTGAGTCGTCAACCTCGGGCAAGAAGTGTGCTGGCTCTGTTTCAAGTTTCTCAAGGAACACCCCCTCGGGAGTGATTTTTGCTCGTGCCTGCCTGTCCGCTGAACAAGAGACTGCAATCGCCACTGGGCAAGACGCACCGTGTCGTGGCAAGCGAATAACGCGCACGTCGTGACAGAAATACTTTCCACCGAACTGGGCGCCAATTCCAAATTCCTGGGTCTGCAGAAATACGTCATGTTCCATCTGTAAATCGCGGTAGCCGCGACCATCGGGGGAACCGTGTACGGGCAGGCCGTCGAGGTAGTGAGCAGATGCCAGTTTGGCAGTTTTCAGGGCGTACTCCGCGCTTGTTCCTCCAACAACGATTGCCAGGTGATACGGGGGACAGGCGGCGGTTCCAATCGATCGCAGTTTTTCGTCCAGAAATGACCGGAACTTTGCGGGGTTTAGTAATGCAGCGGTTTCTTGATAAAGAAAACTCTTATTAGCGCTTCCACCGCCTTTAGCCATAAAAAGAAATTCGTAGGACTGGTTTTTGTGCGGATCGGAGTACAATTCAATTTGCGCGGGCAGATTCGTTCCGGTGTTACGTTCCTCCCACATATTGATGGGTGAGAGTTGTGAATAGCGAAGATTTAGTTCGGCAAAAGCGTTAAATACCCCGAGGGAAATGTCTTCACTGTCGCGGCCAGGAGTCAGGACGTATTGACCACGCTTGCCCATAATGATCGCGGTTCCCGTGTCTTGACACATGGGCAGAACGCCGCCAGCGGCAATGTTCGCATTTTTGAGCAGGTCAAGGGCAACATATCGGTCATTTGGGCTGGCTTCGGGGTCGTCCAGAATCTTTTTGAGCTGTGCAAGATGGTCGCTGCGAAGCAGGTGTGAAATATCGCGCATGGCGGCGAAGGTCAGTGCGGTTAATGCACTGGACTCAACCCGCAGGAATTCGTGATCACCGAGGCGCTCAACGTGAACGCCCTCGGTGGTAAGGAGTCGGTAAGGCGTTGAGTCGGTACCCAGTGGGAGTTGGTCGGTATAGACGAATTCGCTCACGGGAGCAGACTAGGCCGGCGTAGCCACAGTTGCTTTCACTAGGCACTGGTTTTTGCGGGCATTGGCGGTCATGATCAGCCGGATGGGGCCCGCAGGAAAGTTCACAGATCCGCTGGAAACACCACGGTGGAGTATTGTGAATTTGGCGCAAAATGGTGCTCACTTTTAATCTCACGAATGGTTTTGCTCTTGCTTCGCATCACAATTGAGTTCGTTGTCGGACCTTGTGGGGTGTAACGCACACCCTGTAATAACTCACCGTCGGTGATTCCGGTGGCGCAGAAAAAGTTATTGTCACCCGTCACCAAATCGTGGGTACCAAGAATCCGGTTTAGGTCGTGGCCGGCATTAATGGCTTTATCTCGCTCCTTGTCCGTGGTTGGCCACAATTTGGCTTGAATTTCGCCACCGAGGGCGGTCATGGCGCACGCAGCAATAATTCCCTCCGGCGTCCCGCCAATGCCCATGAGGACGTCGATCCCCGTATTGGGTCGAGCAGCCATCACCGCCCCGGCGACATCCCCGTCAACAATGAATTTGATTCGGGCGCCAGCCTCACGGATCTCGCGCACAAGGTCGTCATGTCGAGGCCGATCCAGAATGCAGACGGTCAATTCGGAGACGGATTCACCTTTGGCTTTTGCAATCTGCGCCAGGTTCCATGCGGTAGGGGCTTCAATGTCAATGGACCCGGCTGCCTCTGGCCCAACAACGAGCTTTTTCATATAAAAAACAGCACTCGGATCAAACATGGTCCCACGTTCCGCGACCGCAATTACCGAAATTGCGTTTGGCATACCTTTGGCCGCGAGGGTTGTTCCGTCAATTGGATCAACGGCCACGTCGGCGGCTGCTCCCGTGCCGTCACCAATCCGCTCACCGTTAAACAGCATCGGGGCTTGATCTTTTTCACCCTCACCGATTACCACAATTCCATTCATGCAGACCCCGCTGACCATGGTTCGCATGGCATTTACCGCAGCTCCGTCGGCACCGTTTTTGTCACCACGGCCTACCCAGCGAGCGGCCGCCATTGCGGCAGCCTCCGTGGCACGCACTAACTCAAGGGCCAGGTTTCGTTCCGGAACCGCTGCAGGCCGTGCTTGATGTCCGCTCATGAGCGCAGCGTAGCGGTGTTGGGTGAGCCGCGACGGACTCAATGATCCATTATTAGTGGGTGACGACGCCAGTTCCAACCGGAAAGCGCACTGCCCGCATGCGTCAAACAGTGGGGGACATGGTGCGTTCACTAGCCGTTGTCCTCGGGCTCATTGGTATCCTGATGCTGTTTACCTGGCGTCCGACGCCCGACCCTGTTCGTGAAGTCGATCCGATCCCCGTGTTGACATTGGCGACTGGACAGGCGAGTTTTTCCGTCGTTGTCCCCGACATTGAAGGGCTACGCGCAACGAGCGTTCGCTGGAAGCCAACCCAGTATTCGCGGGATGAACCGGTCTGGCACGTGGGTTATGTAACGGAGGGCGGCGAATACGTAAAAATCACCCAGTCCGCGGCCACCAACGAAGAATTTCTTAAAAATGAACTTGTCGGGGTGACGCCAGAGGGCGAAACTTTCATTGGGACTCGAACGTGGTTGATATTTGAGGGTGATAATTCACGGGCACTTGTCAACGTAAGCGCAGCGGCCACCACGGTCCTGAGCGGCACAGTCACGATGTTAGAACTCGAGGCGGCCGCTAACTCACTGGCTACCGCTCCTGTGTTGGAATAATTCGCTCACTCGCGGCGTTGAGCCATTTTTCGCACACGTGTGCTAGGGCTTCTCCCTTTTCCCAAAGCGCAAGTGATTCTTCAAGGCTTTGCCCTCCACGCTCGAGTTGCGTAGCGATGCTGGCGAGTTCATCCCTTGCTTGCTCGTATCCGGGGTCTTCACTTTTAGCCACTGTGATTCCTCACTACTTGTTTTTAATTCGGATTGCGGAAAATTCGCCAACATTTACTCGGATATGAATTTGGTGATCGACCGTGACTTCCGACTCATTACGAATGATCTGACCGTTGTCACTGTGAACGATTGCGTATCCACGTTCAAGGGTGGCGGCCGGGGAAAGTGCTCGAATTTGTGCACGAAGATGTTGAATCGTGGTTAATTCCGAATCTATTAAATGTGTCACTCTCTGTGTCAGCCGGTTGCGCATTTCGTTTAACCGTAGTCGGTTTATGTCCAACGCATTAGAGATTGCGCGCGATTTCCGTGCGCGTAAATCAGCTAAATTCTTGCGCTCTTCAATGACCGAAGGAACTATTCGCTTCGCAGCATCCGTTGGCGTGGAAGCCCGTAGATCGGCGACAAAATCCAGCAATGGAGTGTCTTGTTCGTGTCCAATTGCACTCACAATTGGCGTAATGGCCACACTAACGGCTCGAACTAAAGCTTCGTTGCTAAAAGGGAGGAGATCTTCCATGCTGCCGCCGCCACGAGCGATCACGATGACGTCCAGTCCCAGAGCATCCAGTTCCTTCAGGGCCGCCGTGACTTCACCGACCGCGCTGACACCCTGAACGGCGACTTCTCGGATTTCAAAATCTGCCGCGGGCCAGCGCTCTTTCGTATGTTTGAGAACGTCATGCATCGCGTCACTCGCTCGACCCGTGATCAGCCCAATACGCCCGGGCAGGAAGGGAAGGGGCCGTTTGCGTTCGGGGGCAAAGAGACCTTCTGCGGCCAGTTTTTCTTTCAGCGCGGCCAGTGACGCGAGTAACTCCCCTAATCCCACTGCTCGGATCTCGCGAGCGACCACCTGTAATGACCCCTGTTTGGCCCAAAAATCACACCGACCGTAAATAATGATTCTCTGCCCCTCAACCAAGGGCGGATCCATGGCTCCAATGAGGGCCGAGTTCACCATGACTTTAAGTGAAAACTCAGCATCGGTGTCGCGAAGGGTAAGGAACTGCACGCTGGCCCCCGGGCGAGTCCGGTACTGGGCGACCTGGCCTTCAATCCAAATGGAACTCAGCCGGTTGATGTAGTCGTGGAGCAGGTTGGAAATCACCCGAACCGGTGCCGGTGATTGCTCTGAAGTCTCCAAGGTCACCAATGCAGCCTAGGCGGAGGGTGGGTCTTATGCCTACGATAGAGGCATGGCTTTAACAAAAAAAGTACTGCTGGCGGCCCCTCGCGGATACTGCGCAGGAGTTGACCGCGCAATCCTTACCGTCGAGAAGGCGCTGGACCTGTATGGAGCTCCACTCTATGTCCGTAAGGAGATCGTTCATAACAAGTTCGTTGTTGAGTCGTTAGAAAACCGCGGCGTAATTTTTGTCGATGAACTAGATGTTGTGCCTGAAGGTTCGACAGTTATTTTTTCGGCCCACGGAGTTGCCCCGAGCGTGCATGCAGAGGCCGCAGCGCGATCCCTGAAGACCATTGATGCGACCTGTCCCCTCGTAACCAAAGTGCACGCCGAAGCAAGGCGTTTTTCCAATGAAGGCTTGGACATTATTTTGATTGGTCATGCTGGACACGAAGAAGTCGAGGGGACAATGGGTGAAGCCCCCAATTCCATTACCTTGGTGCAGAACCCGGAAGAAGCACGAAACTTGGAAGTAAAAAATCCAGAGAAACTTATTTGGCTCTCCCAAACGACCCTTTCCGTTGATGAAACAATTCAAACCGTCAATGTTCTGAAAGAGCGTTTCCCTGAAATGGCAAGTCCACCCAGTGACGATATTTGCTACGCAACCCAAAATCGACAGACTGCGGTGAAGGCGATGTCACCCAGTTGTGATGTCGTAATCGTGGTGGGTTCAGGCAACTCCTCGAATTCAGTTCGGCTCGTCGAGGTGGCACTTGATGCCGGGGCTAAATCTTCCTACCGGGTCGACAGTTTCCGGGAGCTGAAGAGCGAATGGGTGGAGGGTGCCTCAACGGTTGGCCTGACAAGTGGGGCTTCAGTGCCAGAACTGTTGGTGAATGAAGTGCTGGAGTGGCTGTCCACACACGGCTTTAATGACTGTGAAGAAGTTCGCACCGCTGAAGAGACGCTGATGTTCGCGCTGCCACCCGAATTAAGACGTGATATCAAAGCTGCAGCAGCCCAATAATTTAGTGACATTTATTTAGCGTTGGGATCTGCGACGAAATGCAACCACACCCAGCGCCATAATCGTTGAACCAATTACCCAGAACCAGTTATTCCCCAGAATGAAGAACACCGAAACAAACCTATTAATCAGTGACGTGTCGGTTACGTTGATTTGACCGACTGTTACCGCCATGACAAAGAAGGCAATTGCCGGAGCGAAAATCGCCTGGGAATCATCTTGTGAGCGAACCGCAAGGCTGACAAAAACAGAAACTGCCAACAAGCCAACGCCGGAGAATGCCCCCGGCTCGCCACCGAAAACCAATACGTCAACCAGACCAAAAATAAGGGTTACCCCGATGGTGATCCCGTAAATCCATGACGCACTTAAACTCCCGAACACAGCTCCGCGCCCGCGCGCGCGGCTGCGCTCTTCCGGGGGAACAACGGGCGCTGGCACAGGTTGTTTAATTCCAGCGTGGCCAACGCGCTCGGACCCTGGTGGAACATTTGCCCGCTCAAGGGTCCGCAATTTACCGGTGCGACTGGCGGGTAGGGCGAGCAACGCTTCTTCGTTGCCCTCAACTCCTTGGCTTTTGAAGACCCGTCCCGTTTCAACCGGACTCATTGCACTGGGTTCAACCGCAGGCTGGTCAGGGCGGAAAAGCGCTTCGTATTCGTCGCCGGGTTGGTCGGTCACGGAGATAGGGTACCTAATCTGGTTCCGGGAGTTCGGATGCGAACACTTCAAGAGGTGGGGTCGGTACGAGTTCGCTTTCGTTTTTCACTCCGCGGACGCCAAGGTCGGTGAGTGCCCGACCCGTTGGCCGAAGTCGGGTGTCGATGGAACGAACGGCCCCGTTGTAGTGACCGACAGCGGATCCGAGTGATTTACCCAGACTTGCAATGTGACCGAGGACGACATCAAGCCGCGAATACATCTCTTGGGAGAGTCGAGCAATGTCTTGGGCCTGTTCGACCATGTCACTGTTTTGCCAACCGAGTGAGACCGCTCGAAGCAGCGCAAACAATGTGGTTGGTGTGGCTGGAACAATGTTTCGGCTAAATGCAAAATCAAGGAGATCGGGGCGCTGGTTCAGGGCAGCTTCGAGCAGTGCTTCAGACGGCAAGAACATCACGACGAAGTCGACGGACTCGCGGACTTCTGAGCTGTAAGCCTTTCTGGCGAGTTGTTCAATGTGGCGAATGACCGCCTCTGCGTGTGCATTCATCAGCGCTTCGATGTTTTCCTCTGATTCCCTGCCAGCACTGCGAAGAAAGGAATCCATGGGAGTCTTTGCGTCAATCAAAATACAGCGTCCGTTGGAGAGCAATACCTGCAGATCCGGTCGCAACTTTCCTTGTGCACCATCAATCGTATTTTGATCGAGGAAATGGACCCGGTTAATCATGCCGGCTGCTTCAACCAGTCGGGTGAGTTCCATCTCCCCCCATCGCCCGCGGGCACCGGAACGGCTCAGCACCGAGCTGAGCTGCTGGGCTTGGGATTTAACTTCTGAGACCGAGCGAAGCAGAGTTTCGGACTGGTGTGCGAGTGAGCGGGTCAGTTCCGTCTGCAAGGTCGCCGAAGACTGCGCCGAGGAAATCTGCTGGGCTGAAACCGAATGGGTGATTCGATCAATCGCGTCGGAGAGGGAACTGAGTCCAGACTCAAGTTCGGGAACACCGGTGGAATGATTGCCCCGCGCTCCTAGGAAATATCCGAACCCGACACCCATAAACACGAGCGCAACTGCGGTGATAAGGATGACTGCTGAGTCCACCCACCGATCCTGACATGCACGACCGACATTTAGCCTGATTGATGCTCAATCTAGACTCGCGGCCGTGGGACTAACTCTTGGAATCGTCGGCCTGCCCAATGTGGGCAAATCAACCCTGTTTAATGCGCTGACCAAAAACGATGTCCTTGCCGCGAATTACCCCTTCGCCACGATTGAACCCAACACGGGTGTGGTGGGTGTTCCTGACCCGCGACTCAATGATCTGGCCACAGTATTTGGTTCCCAGAAAATCATCCAAGCGAGTGTCACCTTTGTTGACATTGCGGGAATTGTCAAAGGTGCCTCTGAGGGTGCGGGCCTGGGCAATAAGTTCCTAGCAAATATCCGTGAATCCGACGCGATCTGTCAGGTTCTTCGAGCGTTCACCGACGA
>JBDNFV010000323.1:0-1026 GCA_041689635.1 Candidatus Nanopelagicales bacterium
ACCGGTGGGAAACTCGACGCGAGCGGCGCAAACGTCCCCCCTTACCCGCCCGGAAATATCTCCGCGCGAGACATCCTGCCCGAATACGCGCGCTACCTGCGCGAGCTCGTCCCCATCGAAACTAGTCGCCACCTCACGATCGTGGTCGATGCGGGCAACGGCATGGGTGGTTTCACCGTCCCGGCCGTGTTGGGTACAGAAGTCGGGTTGCCCGAACTTCCCCTGCGCATCATCCCCATGTATTTTGAACTCGACGGAAACTTCCCCAACCACGAAGCCAATCCGATTGAACCGGCAAACCTGGTTGATCTGCAAAAAGCCGTGATCAAACACCGAGCCGATTTGGGCTTGGCCTTTGATGGAGATGCTGACCGATGCTTTGTCATCGACCAAAACGGTGACGCTGTTACCCCCTCCGCGATCACCGCCCTGATTGCAACGCGTGAATTGGCCCGCCATCCCGGTAGCAACGTGATCCATAATCTGATCACCTCGCGGACGGTTCCAGAAGTCATTGCCGAACATGGCGGGATCGCGATTCGCACTCGCGTTGGTCACTCATTTATCAAAGCAACCATGGCCGAAACAAACGCGGTATTTGGGGGAGAGCATTCAGGCCACTTTTATTTTCGTGACTTCTGGCGGGCCGACTCCGGCATGCTCGCGGCGTTACATTGCCTTGCGGCATTGGGTGAGACGGCTGCGGGAACAACGTTCTCGAGTCTGATGACCCCCTTTAATCGCTATGCCGCAAGTGGTGAAATAAACACAACGGTCGACAATCAAACAAATGTGATCGCTGCGATCACGTCACACTATGCGGACCATGATCTCGATAAACTCGATGGACTGACCGTCTCTGCCGACACGTGGTGGTTCAACGTCCGCGCCAGTAATACCGAGCCACTTCTACGTCTCAACGTCGAAGCAGGTGACGTTGCACAAATGCAGCAACTGCGTGACACGGTTTTGGAACTTATGCGCACACCAGTTGCCTCCGCAGCACCAGCCGCGTCCGCAGCACCA
>JBDNFV010000324.1:0-2491 GCA_041689635.1 Candidatus Nanopelagicales bacterium
GGGTCAACTCGGATTGTCTTGGGATTTGGCTCGGCAGCCGCTGCTGCCCATTGGCACGGTTTATGACCCATTCGTGCTCCGCGGACTCGATGCCTTTATCTATTCCGTTTACTCGGGCGCCCGATTTGTGGTAGCCGGCACTCCAAGTGGCGTCACACTGGCACCTGAGGGTGGAGCGCATCAGTCCACCATTACTCCTAGTGTTGGTATGGAATTACCCAATGTGACTTACCTCGAACCGACTTATGCAGGAGCACTGGACTGGTTGTTATGCGATGCGCTTGGTCGCATTGCTGCCGGACCACACCACAATCCCACAGCGACGCCCAGTGAGGACGGTTCTTACTATTTCAGGCTGACAACTCGTCCTCTTGATCAAGAACCATTTGCTGCGGCACGCGACCGACTCGGTGAGCCGGTACTTCGTCGGCAAGTACTTTCCGGTGGCTACCGACTTATTGATGCCTTCAGTTCCTACCCAGAGTTGAGCAAGCTTCAGTCAAAAGGCTTTCACGTACCGATCGTGCATCTCGTGAGTTGCGGCGCAGTGATGCCTGAGGTGATTGCTGCCTCTGCTGAACTTGCCAGTGAAGGTGTGGCGGCCCACGTCGTGGATATCACTAGCCCTGACCGCTGGTATATGGCGTGGCAGCGGACGATTCGCCAAGGTGTTCGCACCGCAACCACTCCAAGTATCCCAGGTGCACTGCGCGGCGTATTCCTTGAACGGGCGCCCATTGTGACAATTCAGGATGGTTCCAGCCACGCTCTTGCCTGGCTGGGTTCCGTATTTGGAGTTACCGGCGCTTCACTTGGCGTGGATGCGTTCGGACAGAGTGGAACCGTTGCAGATCTATATGAGATTAACGATCTGCAGCCGGGTGCCATTGTTAATGCGGCCTTAGGTGCATTAGAAACTCAGGGCTGAGCGCCCAGTGGGGCTTCGCCCGCTCACTCCGCCGTGACCATTGATTGTGGGCACTTCCACTTCGCTTTTTGCGGTGATGATTGCGAGCTTCACCCCGACACCGCTTCATCCGTTGTATCAGCAGCAGTGGGGGCTAACGGATGGGTACATTGGAATAGCTTTCACAGCATATCCAGTGAGTGTCGTTCTCACGTTGATTTTCCTAGGCGGACTATCTGACCGTTTTGGGCGCAGAAACGTGCTCACTCTTGGGCTAGTTGTTTTAGCAATTGCCCTGATCGTTCTTGCCTCGGCAACCTATTACCCTTTGCTAATCCTTGGACGTTTTATCCAAGGTATCGGGGCAGCATTGGTCACCGGGGCTGGGGCCGCGACATTAATGGAATCCCATCCCGGGGGTATTTCGCGCGGTTCATTTGTCAATACTCTCTCCGTTGCAGGCGGTTCAGCCGTTGGGCCATTACTCGCAGGTTTACTTGCGGGCGTCACGACGATTCCACTAGTAGCTCCTTATCTTGTGATTTTGGCACTCCTTTCAGTTCCGCTGATCATGCTTCTCAAATCTAGGGAAGTTGTGTCAAAATCTCCTGACGCTCGAGTGATTAGGCCGATTCAAATACCGAGACAGATCTGGGCAGCATTTTCGGTGGCCGGTGCAACTGTCCTTGGAACAAATATTTGCATGGGGATCTATGGTTCATTCGGCTCGATTATCGCCGCCACAGTCGGCTGGGACTCTGAATTGCTTCGTGGGCTGTTGGTGTCGCTGGTACTTCTCATGCTGGCAGCCGTTCAACCATTCGGTCGAAACCTTACGGTCAAAATTTCTATCTATGCCGGCATTAGCGCTTGCGCAACAGGTTGGGCGCTCGTCACAATTGCCGCTGCAATGACCTTTGTTCCTTTAATGGTGTTTGGGTCGATGGTTGTTGGAGGAGGAGCGGGTATGTGCCTCATGGGATCCGCTGCCTTGGTTGGAAAGATTTCCCCCATTGATCGCCGCGCCGAGGTGTATTCCGCCTACTTGATCGTCGCTTTCACAGCATTGGGTGTCACTGCACTGATAGCCGGACCTGTGATTGGCGTTGTGTCGATCATGGCGGTACTTATCAGTGCATGTGTTTTGTGCACATTACTCACCGGGTATATCGTTTTTGGTTCGCGCAGGTGGCTCGCAACGATGTAAGGGTTCAACATTCAATTCGAGTTTAGTCTGATATTTCGGACTCCCTGGGCAAATTTCACGCTTATGTGGAGGGAACCAAAACCATGAATCAATTACCGGATGGCAGCTACGCGGTAGACCTTCCATTACTCGGCTGTCAAAAGCCAGCAAGATCCGAACCTTCTTCGGTGAACTTCGAGCATTGCTTCTGAGTAAGTGTTGAATGCGCAAGTTGGGTCTCTCGTGATCAACTACCGCCTATCGCACCGATCGGTGCGCGCACGTTGAACTGGGAGAGTTCACGGACAGAAAGTGTGGTGTCCACCTTCTTTGCTCGGTACAGGTCAAAGAGTTGGACGGTGGGCACTCCACCGTCAATGCCGCTGACGACGAGGTCA